>DAOVXE010000001.1 GCA_030636285.1 Candidatus Falkowiibacteriota bacterium
CGTCCCAAAGTACGCGCCAAAAAATAATTGATCAGCGCGCCAATAAGAGAGCCGACAATTCCGGACAAGATCACCAGATAAACATTAAACTGCCCCTGCGAAGCCAAGTAGGCGGCCGGCGGAACAACTATCTCGGACGGAAAAGGAATGAATGAGCTTTCAATTGTCATTAATATAACAATTCCCAAATAGCCAATTTCCGAACTAAAATTTAATAATATTTGTATTATTTCACCCAGCATAATAATATCTTAGCAAATTCAAATATTTATGTCTAACATAATTAAAACAATTTTCATCGGCACTCCGGACTTTGCCCTGCCCGGCCTAAAGGCCTTGATAAAAGACCCGATGTTTGACGTGGCCGCTGTAATTACCCAGCCGGATAAACCCGTGGGCCGGAAACAGATTCTAACTCCCCCGCTCGTAAAATCATTAGCGGAAGATTATAATATACCGGTATATCAACCAAATAAAATTATAAATTACGAATTACTAATTACGAATCTTGATCTTATTGTTGTAATTGCTTACGCGCAGATAATCCCTAAAAAAATCCTTGACGCGCCCAAATACGGTGTTGTCAATGTCCACGGTTCACTGCTTCCAAAATACCGCGGGGCCGCCTGCATCCAATGGCCAATCATTAACGGCGATAAAGAAACCGGAGTAACAATTATGAAAATGGACAAAGGACTGGATACCGGTCCGGTATTGGCGCAAAGATCTATTCCGATCAAAGCCAATGATACTACCGGCAATCTATTTGATAAAATTGCCGATTTAGGAGCTGAAATTCTAATACCGACTCTTAAAGATTATATCGCGGGCAGAATAAAACCAGCTCCTCAAGATGATTCAAAGGCAAGCTATGTGGGGCGAATAAAAAAAGCTGACGGCCAAATCAGCTGGAACAAACTGGCAATTGAAATAGAAAGATTTATCAGGGCAATGGCGCCGTGGCCAGGCGCGCAAGCGCAAGTTGAAAGTAAAAAGTTAAAAGTAAAAAGTTTGAAAATATTAAAGGTGCGTGGATTGCCTCTGAATATAAATAAATATAAGCCCGGGGAAATGTTTGAACATGAGAATGGACTGGCGGTGCAGTGCGGCACTGATGCTTTAATTATTGAAAAAATCCAACTGGAAGGCAAAAAATCTTGTTGTGGTACGGATTTTATAAAAGGCCATAAGAATTACATCGGTAAAACATTGATTTAAATATTTGTTGTATTCGTTGTAGATTCGTTGATTTGTTTTTGAAAACAAAGCACCCGCACATCTTTTGGATGTGCGGGCGCTTTAATCCCCATGCTTAGACCTATGAATTTTTCCCGATTGCTCGGGAGAAATATTGATTCTAGAACCAATATCGCTAGATATTCACAGTTCTACTATTACCTTAATACATTATTGGAATTTGTCAAGCCCCCTGTTTGTGCTTATTTTGTGAGGTACTGAACAAAAAATGTGTACAACCCTGTGGATAAGTAAGGGGGTAAATAACAAGTTATTGACAGAAAATAAAAAATATTTTATTATGTTAAAGGTTAATTGTTTTTAGTTTATAGTTAATACTGGCCCGTTCGTCTAGTGGTTAGGACGTATGGTTCTCATCCATGAAATAGGGGTTCGATTCCCCTACGGGCTACAAATATAAAAGCTCAGCTATTTTGGCTGAGTTTTTATATTTGTAGCTTGTAGTGTAGAATCAAACCCCAAGGCCTTGTCAATAAAAGCTTTATTAATAAAAATCATCTTATTTTATATACATATATAAATATGGAGGGGGCGGGTCTTCGATTCCCCTACGGGCTGCAAATATAAAAGCTCGGCTATTTTAGCTGGGCTTTTGTGAACCCCTCCCTGCGGCAGAGACCGCAGGGCGTCAGGCTTAAAGACGATTGGATAACCCTGCGGCAGAGACCGCTGGGTATTACCTTTTTATAAAACTATTCTTTAATAAACTTCTTGTCGCCGTGGACACCCTTTGTAACACGAGCTGATTCCCCGCTATCATAATTTTTCCAACGTTCATCGCCAGATAAATCTTTTGTTTTGTGCCACTTATTCCCTTTATCGTCCGTTACAAATTCGGTCACAGACAGGTCTTTCCCTTTTCTCCATCTAGTCCCATCATTTTCAACTAAATTCTCATTACCTCCAAAATCGTTTCTTTTATATATTCGATTACCTTGATCATCTTCTATATATTCATTGCCTCCCATATCCTCTCTTAAATATGCTTGCTTACCGCCTTTACCAAAAAACGGACTTTTAGAAACACTTTTAAAACCTGAACTGAATGAAGACGAACTACCACCCTCAAACCCTAATAATTCCTTCAATATTGCAAATCCGACAACAAAAGCTAAAATTGTACCAAGAATAATTAACGTGCCAAGTACGGCAGCGGAAATAATCGCAAATAAAAATACTAAAATAATTCCTGTAACAAACAAAGAAATTCCATAATAAGCTCCGGTGGCCCAATGTTCACTTTTTATAAATTTGCTGGACATCCTGGATAGCCACAAATACAAAACATATAACGGATAAAACATTCTTTTCCACCAAGCCATATCATATCTTTTTTCTTTATGGGTCTTTTTCTTCTGATGTAGCCAGGATTCTATTTTCTTTCTTTTTTTAAGCGCAAAAGTTGGTTTAAAAAATCCCACTATTAAAACAATTGCAACAGGCACGACTGTAAATATCCAATCAAGTATTGTTATATTTTGATTACTTAATGTTATAAATAAAAAATTAATGTAAATAATATCACCTTTATACTGCCAAAATATGATATTACTCTCATCAAATCCCAGTCAGCTGCAAATTCAGGATTACTTCCCGCGGAGTTTGAAGGATTTGTAAGTAATGAAAATAAGAGAAACCACAAAAAACAGTCCTGCCGTAAACCATACGGTAATTTCATAATCAAAATCCAATCCTATTCCTCCGCCACCGGTTCCCTCTCCGGAAAGAATAGTAAGTAACATTGAGACAGGAATATATATTTTTGCAAATTTTAACCAAGAAGAAAAAATTTCTTTGCGGAGAAAAATAAAAATAATAGAAATTGGAAAAATTGCGATACTAAAAAAACTAATGAAAATTCCAATTACATCTTCAACAAAATCTCGGCAAAATCCTGTAGTGCAAAAACCCAACTCATAGATATTTGTCAAAAAACTACCCAATAAAAAACCTAAAATCGAAAAGATAATGACCTTTTTTGGCGACAACATTTTCATATTATTTAACATAGTAGATTTCTAATTTAATAATTAATTGAAACCCCTAATTGAACCGGGCAAGCGGTTTTCCCGCACACGGCTCTCCAGTAATATATTCACTAAATGTTTTTTTTGAAACATTCAGCTATAAAGATAAATTTTGTTTCCGCATTAATCTGCCTCTGTGGGCAGTGCTCGTTTCCACTTATCTTCGCATATTACCGACAGCTCCTTCCCCCTGCCAAACCCATTACAGGCAAACGTTGAGTACTATGAACTGCTCTGACTCCCTATGTTATCATCATTTTATTCCTTGTTTCTTCAACTTGTTCAAAAATGTCTCAATTCTATTGTTTGAGATAAAACATAGGGTATCCCAAGTTCCCTATTTATCCATTCCATATCTTACCACGGTCTACGACCCCGACAGAGTTATAATGAACTCGCCTATAGTGTTCAATATAATACAGTCTTCCTATATATGCACAAGGTTGACCTCTGCAGTATATATAATTTCGGGGCTCAATCCCTTCAGGGAAAATCCCTTGCGGTCTGATATTTCCATTCCCTTGGCTTCATCCAGCTTGTTACCAATACTAGATGCAAGGTTCAGTACAGTCCTGGCTGGCTTAGCCTTTAGACTGGTCGGACTTTAACCGACTGGTTAAATAGAGCTTTGCTTGGCGCACGCTTACATTATTTCTCTTATACTTTCAATGATTCTTATTAATTTTTCAGCCTCTTCTTCGGGAATACGCAATTTTGAAGAAATGTTGTCTTTGGTAAATGTCCTTATTATTCTGGATGTATTTTTTAATATTTTATCAGCTGCGTGTAAATTGTCTTTTTCCACAAGCTTCCGTGCGGTATGTACGTGTTTAGTAAGAATCTTTTTTACATTTTTGTGTATATCCATCGTTTGAATTATTTCCACTAAAACTTCAAGTGAATCTTTAGCGGAAAATTCTTCGGATGAAGTAATAGATATGTCTGTAACACCATCGCTGTCTGTATCTATGTATAATATCACCCGATCAATAGAATTTTTGATTTTAAGAGTTGCGGTAGTGTTTGCAGACATTGGAATATTAAAAAATGCTGTAGAAGCAAGGACATCCTCCCCAAACATTTCTTTAATATCTAACGTAAAAATTCCCAGATCTTCACCTTTTAAAATAACGGTTATTATTCCCATATCTGCTCCCGCATATTTTTTCTCTCCAAACTCAATATAATAACTGTTTGGGATTTGCTTTTCATATAAACGAATGTCGGAATCTAGATCCGGATTATCAATAAGACCCGTATGTCGTCCATCTTCGTCATAAAGATGCAGTTCAACAGGAGAATGTAGAATGAAATCAAGAGTAAGGTCGTCTTCCTCTAATTCCGGTTCAGATGATGTTATGTTTTCTACATTATCACCATTTTCAGGATTTGATTTTCCAATAAGAATATTTTTAATAAAATGATGAATATCATTGACCTCAAATAGACTTGCATGATCGCGGTTATAACGTTGGTTCCATATACCCTCTTTATTATATTTACGCACATTCACATAATATTTTCCGGCATTTTCTGTAATCAAAGCACTCAGCATTACCACCGTTCCATCTCCCACATGTGTTTGTATCATATCTCTATCAAGATGTTCTAATGTATCAGAACATCCCCATGTATCGCAGTCATCATATTCAACACCTTTAATTGTTTTAATTCCCCAGCCGGCAAGCTGTGTTATTTTGAGAGAACCTGCGGGTTGCCAACTATCTATTTTTTGGTGAACAGTCTCTGACAGTCCAAGAAGTGTGTCATTAAGTACATTTGGAACATCTTTGTCTGTTACATCAGATTTCTCCCATTCTCCTCCATAACCATTAAAAAAAATTAACATATCAGCGTATGTTGAAATAGAAGTACTGGCAAGGTCGGCAAGTTCAGGTATGTTTACGCAATCAGAACTGAAACTAATAACCGGATCGGACACAATATCAAAATATTTTTCAGACGGAAGAAGATTGTATGCTCCCGGCATGTTTTCGCCAAACTCACGCGCAGTGGTTTTGTCCAGAAGGATTCCGCCGACCAGGTTTTGTTCGTCACCATGGAGAAGTCCCATCATAGCTTTCGGCGTTCCCATTTGCGGGGCTGCTATCATGATAAAATTATCAATTTTATCATATAGATCATGGTTCAAATTTTCTACATCCTCAAGTTCGGAAAGAAGATATTTTGCCAAGAGTCCGCCGTTACTATGCGTTACAATTGTAACTTTTCCGGTATCTGAGGAAAGCACCAATCTCCTGATTTCTTGTAGAATAAACGGAGAACTGGTTGCTTCAAGGTAAGACAAATTTTCCCCCGTTTTCTTTCCACTACTTAAAATATCATCAAATGAAAGACGCCAATCGTAAGGTAAAGGCGCCCATTCCTTTATTAATCCTTCTCCAACCATTTTATCATCCATAAACTTTATGAATGTTTTATAAATATTGAAACCTGCAGCGGCATTGATAATATCTCTGGTGTAGATCTCTTGATCTTCACTTTTTATGTTTCCATCTAAATCTTCAAACATGAAAAGTTGCTCCACATCTTGCTCATGAGTTGGTGTCCAAAGCTGATCTTCGTTATCTGGACCATCGGGATCTGGACGATATAGTCTACTTGCTTGAAATGCCGGCAAAAACGCAACGTTACTGTAGCCGGTTGTAAAAGACAGACTTTCTGTTTCAGGAAATCTTAACGTTTCCGTTCTATTGCTTACTTCAAAATAAAATTGATATTCGCCTTTGGGGAATGTTGACGACACGGCGTACTGCTCGCCGTTCTCATAAACAAAATCTCTAAGTTCAGCTGATTCTGATTGTATATCAACCTGCATTGATATAGACTCTGTTATTTCAAACATCCTAATCCATGTTTCCGTCTGACTACTTTCTTTAATGTTCATTTTTACTTTAGCTATATCGCTGTTTTCGTGTAAGATATGAACGCTCGCCCATTCTTCCTTGTCAAATCCTTCTTCAAAAAAAAGAGTCTCTTCTGTTTCCGAAATAAAAAAACCATCAGCGTCATAGGTTTTCAATTGCAGCTTAACATACGGAAGACCAGGCCAGGAGCCTGATTCTTCCACCATAAGCCCGATTTTCACTTCTTTTTTGGGATATCCTGAAAAAACAAAATCCATTGATTCTCCTTCAGTAAAACCATTTCTATCAGCGCCCGGTGAATCATATCCAACATAACTATAAAGCGGATTATTATCTATCTCTTTAAACAGGATCGTGCCACTGTCAGGTTTGATGAACGCAACAGATTGTTCATAAAAAGCGGTTTCCTTGTCAATACCTACGGTATGATCCAAAACAACATTTACTTCATCAGGCTTGTCTTCGTTTTTGCACACAACTTTAAATGTAAGCTCATCTTTATTCGCGGTACCTTTGTCAGGATGTGCGCCAAAATTTGTGTTGTACGGATCATTTGTCCCGTCATCAAATCCTTCTTCCGTGGAATATTCAAGCGCGAGCTGCGCGTTTGAACTAACTATAGCAGGCAAAATAATTTGTCCGGACACGTTTTTTAATGAAGCATTTGTCGCGACCGCATCAACTGAGTACGTTAATGTCTGCTCACTGTCTTGGTGCGCCGCGTGAACACTCCATGAAACCTGCCTTTCCTGTCCAATGGGTAAATTACCGAGGTTTTGCGTTTGTGTACCGGAAATAAATGTTAATTCATTAGTCAAATTCAATGCGACAGTCACGTTTTCCGCTGTTGCCGATCCGTTATTAAGCACGGTTGCCATAATCGCAAAAGGATTTGGCGAATAGGCATTATTAATCACAGACAGCGTAGCCGGAGCCGTGATACCAAGAGCAAGCGGCGGAGTAAGATCTGCTTGTAGCCGTGCAAGTCCGTAAAATGTTGTGTAAATACGCGACTCTCCCGGAGCTAACAGAGTAGGATTCCAATATACAGCATACGCACTGTCATATGTAAGCGCAGACCCTGGACTCACCGTAAAATCATACGCGGATCCGGAGATACCAGGCCAACGAGCCAGAACAAGCCTGTCAGGGGATATGATCCCCCCGCCCTTGAGCGTTGCCGCTGAAACATGCACATCATCAGTGACATTATAATAAACAGTAAACGTATCGGGTATAGCAGCGCCAATATATTCTTTTTCGGTTGTGATTATACCGTCACCTGGCACGCGAAAAGGAGCGCCATCATTATAATTCAAATCAGTGTCAAGCATGATACGACTGCCGACTTCGTGAGAAATTAAGCCGGTATTTTTTACTTCATAGGATATCTTTGCAACATCTTCTTCGTTCGTTTGATTGTTAAAAACAATTTGAAGTGTTTGGGTTATTTCAATGTCACCAATTTTCCAGATGCTTTGATTAGTATGCTGACCTGTATTAACCGGGGTCTGTACCACCGTTCCTGCATTACCATATATACTGTCCACACCATCTATGCGAAATGTTGTGTACGATGACCAAGGTGCGCTCGGCCAGCGAAAGGTTAAATTCCAACTCCCGCTTGTTGAACCGCCTGTTAAAGGGTCCGGAAATGCTCCAATATTAAAATGTCCATCTGATCCAACCAATACGGCAAGCCTGTCATTAAACATGTCATCAACACTCAAAACAGTTGCCATAGGAATGGCTAGCGACTGGACACCGACTGCAAGCTCCTCCACTGAAGAATCTATACCTCCGGACATCTCACACCGCGAGTCGTTTTCATTGAGAATACCCAAGGAGATTCCCAGCAAACATTTGTCAACTTCATAGGGCAAATCAAGAATCTCCCCAGAACCCGCTGAATGATTATTAACTTCTGCAGAAACATTAATAACCCACGAAATACCAAAAAAAATAATCGAGACAAATATAATTAAAGTAATATTTCTTGTCGCGATTAACAAAAATGATGTTTTATTGTTAATTTTCATTTTCTTATACCCTCGCCATCTTAAATCGAAAACGAGAATTTAATTAACTAATTTTTTAAAGCACATATTAATAATATAAACTTTTTTTGGTATTTTGTAAAGTTTTATATGGTTCCTGATTTTACAAAATCCAAGCGCCTTATTTACTTATCGGTTTTCCGCAAATGTTTGCTTGGGGTTGTTTTGTTTGAAATTTTAACGCTAAAAGACAGTTATTTCTTCACTAAAATATTAATAAAAAAACAATAGAAAAATATCAATACATTAATAAAATAACACAGTTTAAAACTAATTTTACTAATATTAAATAAAAAACACCAAAAACTACATGTTTTGGCGCTTATCTAATAATAAATAAATTAAATCTAAAATTCATTAATACATAAAACACAAATTAATATTTGCCTTACCTTAAATATAAACAATTTTTATTGTGTTGTAAAATTTATCTTGCGGGCCAGTTTAATATTTTACAACACAAAATTCCAATAATTTTTTAGCGTAATCACTTGAAATTCAGCGTCTTTGTAATTTTCCGTCCAATTTTTCGGCGCTTTAACTTTTTTATTATCATTCCATTTAAACTCATAAGCAAATAAATTTCCGCCGTACTCTTCAATATAATCAATTTCTTTTTGATCATAAGTCCGCCAAAAATATTGATTGGTTAAACGATCATTTTTTTGATTAGCCTTTATTCTTTCCGCTATGCAAAAATTTTCCCACAAAGCGCCTTTGTCGTTTCTTAAATCAAGCGAATTAAAATTACGAATCAAGGCATTGCGCAATCCGCAATCATAAAAATATATTTTACGGCTTTTCTTAATTTCGGTTCTTAAATTTCGCGAAAAAGCCGGCAAACGAAAAATTACAAAAGCTCTTTCCAATAAAACAACATATCTTTCCACTGTTTCAATAGAAACTCCCAAATAATTAACATAATTTTAATAAATTACTCTATTATACCTTAGTAATTTTGCTAAAATACTAAGGTTTGTCAAATATCCATTAAAACGCGGCGCGGCGCGTTCCTACCGTTTCCAATCCTCAATCACAATTTTTTTTCCTATTTTTTTAACCACAAATTTCTGCCGCTCGCTCCAGCCCAAATCCCTGATAAATTCTTTTGGGATAATGCAATAATAACTGCCTGAACCGGTTTTGGTCAATTTTCTGATATTTTTGGATGAATATGATCTCATAAAAATAATTTTAAAAATAAAAATGTACGTACATATGTACGTACATTTTATTATAGCATCTGTATTAACTTTCCACTAATTCGCTTACCACAACCAGCCTTTTTTCGGTTGAATAGATCGGGTGGCAGGTAAACATGGTCAGGGTTGGTTCTTTGGTTGGATCCATGATTGAAACTTCGGTGGGTTCAACGATCCGCGTTTCTTTAATTCTATATAAATAATCACGCTCTTTCCAAACAATTGAAACCAGGTCCCCTTTTTCCAGTTTGTGAAACAAATAAAAGGTTAAATTATGAGGAGGCAAATATTTAAAACGATGGCCCGTTATTACCGTGTTGCCGCCTTTGTCCGGGGTGGAAGTATTTGGCACCAGCCAGGCCCCCTGGCTAAGCCCGTATTCGGAATTTTCAGTAACAACAATGGGCGCGTTAACACCGATCTTGGGGATTATTACCCGGTTAGGAGAAACATCAAATTCATTCTTTGGCAAACCGCTTTTAAATTCCGCCACTTGCTCCTTAATGATCACTCTTTCCTCAGCTTCCGGCAAACCAGCGAATTCTTTATAACCGGCCTGATATTTTAAATAGGGATAAAAAGGCAAAGCAATTAAATATAAAACCAGGGCAATGGCTGAAAATTCCAAAAATAAAACCAAAATTTTCAAAACCGGCTTTTTTTTCTTTTTTAAAAACATTTTTAACTTTATTAATCAATTTAGCAACTTTTAACTCACCAAATAAAGCGGAACAGCAATCCCTTCTTTTTCAATAAAAAAATCATTTTTAGTTAAAATAAGAAAAGGCCGGGATGACATTTTTAAAGCTGTTTTTTTCAAATAATCAAATTTCATACACGAACCTTTTAAATATGTTTTGCTTTCATAAAAAATTTCCCTGTTATTCTTATGCCAAAACAAATTTTGTCGAAATATCTCCTTTAAAATTAGCTCTTTTTTCATACATTTACATTTATTGATACTATGATATTAATAAATACTGCATTTATTAATATCATAGTATCAATAAATATCTTTTAAAGATATATCTTCTGCCTTCTTTATAAACTTAGACGCTTTTTCTAATAATTTTTTTGCGTTTACATCGCTATAATCTCCGTAATAATCAGCTGCTTCTCTTAAATTTTTTGCTTCCGAAAGAGCTTCAATAAAAAATACATCAATCTTGCCTGTTTTTACATATAATTCCCTTATCGCGTGGTTTAAGCAATAATGACTATGCTCCCTGTAATTCTCAAGATACAGAAGCGATCTTGCGGAATGAAACATTGAATAATAAACCTGAATAATGCACCAGCGATAATTTTTATCATTAAAACTTTTTCGCGCTGAGCTCAGATCTTCTTTAGCTAGTTTTAATTCTTTTCTTGCCAAACTTTTACCGCGGGAAAATTTCTTAATTCCACCTTTTTTCAAACAATCTTTAAAATCTTTGATCATAAGCCGAATAATTTAATTCCTTGTTTTACTTCGTTATAAAATTCAGATTCTTTTATTTCCAATTCACTCCATTGATTTGGCGTTTTAATGATTGGGTTAATTTTTGACTTGCCTTTATTTTTAGCGATTTTAGATTTTATTATTTCTGGATCATGGGTTAAAACAAATAAATCAATATCGCTATTAATTGTTTGCTCCCCCCTAGACGATGAACC
Organism: Candidatus Falkowiibacteriota bacterium; assembly: GCA_030636285.1. Next base: position 11,088 of record DAOVXE010000001.1, read on the forward strand.
GAATAAAATAATGCTTATACAATCATCTTTAATTTTTTCTATTAATACTGACAGTTCTTTAATAACCGCTGTTATTTTAGATTGCCTAACTAATGGATTTTCTTCATTAACGCAATAAAATTTCATATTGCCTTTTTGCTCTTGCTCCACTATTTTTTCTTTAGCTAAATATTTTAAAGCATTATGCGTTCCGCCAAGACTAATACTTAATTTTTCAGCGATCTCTTTGCTAAAAAAATTTTTTTCAGGATAATTTCCTAAAAATAATATTATTTTTTCACAATTTTTTGTTATTTTATTCATAATTTTTTATATTTTACTTTCATTTTTTTGAAACTACTTTCATTTTATATAATTTTTACTATATTGTCAAAAAACCCCGCTTAGATAAAGCGGGGTTTAGTGTATCTGATTCTTGTCTAAATTTTTATATTCTATTAAGCCTTTTTCTGCCTTTTTATCTTTTTCCACATTCCGCTAAAACACTTGTTCTCGCTTGTTTTTAATAAAATTAAGCAAAACAATGAAAAATATAAGTATGGTAAGCCCTAGTAGAAATTTGGCAATAAGGCGAAACATATTTTCACTGCTTACGCTAACTTCGGGGCTGACCGCGCTCAGGCTCGCGGCTGATGCCTCTTTGGCTGATAAATTAAGCTTTGTTTCCTCTATTTCTATTATCGCGGTTTTGTCATCAGAATCATTAACCGCCAGAATAACCGACTCAGCGCTCTTGTCCGGGCCGGCTAAAATTATAGTTGGTGTTTGCGCCGGCTCAGTATATTCAAGCGCTAAAGCCACCACCGCTCTGACCTCCAGTTCGGTTTTAATATACAAGGCATCATGGTTCTCAGCTGTAATTTCGGCCTCGCTTAAATAAAATTCCGGTTCTGTGTTATTACCAACCATTATTGTATAGCTTAAGCGCTCAATTTTGCCCGGATTCATATGTTCCAGATCCCATCGCTTTAGCGTTAAACCGTTTTCTTTTCCAAACACCAAACCCTCGGGCAGTCTTTCTATTACCACCACATCGTCAGCTTTTACCAGGCCGTCATTGGCGATAATAATTTCATATTCAACAGTGTCGCCAGGATTGGCCCAGCTGCTTTTCCTGACCTTGGAAACCACCAGATTAGGGCCATCCTGCTTTTGCGGACCCAGTAAATTATTCTCCACCTTAATTTTGGAAGAAGCAACCGCGACAATATAATCGCCCAGTTCCGGATCCCAGCCTTCAACCATTACTTCATTAATATATTCGCCGCTCCTGATATCCGGCGTAATTTCCAGAGCGTACTCAATAATTATTTCTTCCTTATCATAAACGGTTTCCAGATCCCAAAAAGCTTCATTTATCACTTGTCCGGTGGCAATGTTGCTCATTGTATCCATGACATATACTTTTTGGGAAACGCCTTCTCCGTTATTTTTTATAATAATGTCAAAATTAACTATATCGCCGGGTGAGAGTACGTCAACAGCGTCATTGGTTTTGATAACCGACAAATTAACCGTGGCTTGTCCGCCGCTGGTAGCCGCTTCAAAGTCAAAAGTCTTTCGCGGCGGTAAATACACCTGCACGCTGCCCCCTGATGTATTATTGCTTGCATCGCGATCATTTTCCGCGCCGTAAATAGCGACCTGATTTACCAGAGTGCTATAGCCGCGCTCTACATTGCCGTCAACTTGCACGGTATAGCTGATACTGCCGGTAGTATTCGGCGGGATGTCACCCAAATACCACTCAATATGGCCCTGGTTGCTCTGTCCGCCGCCGTTATTTTTGATCCGGATCATATCCTCGTCAAAATCATCAACTATCACCACGTCGGTCGCGACAGCGTCGCCATTATTACCAAATAGAAAAGTATAGGTTATTCTTTCTCCGTATACAACTTCTTTTTTCGGCTTCATAGTTTCCGTGATCCACAGCTCGGGCTGGCCAAAAGCCAGGTTGCCCTGCCAATCGCCAAACACGTTGATCATTGAAAATTCCCAATTATTGCCAATAAAATTGGAATTGATAAAATTAAGCAAACTATTATAAATATTAATATTTCCGGTGCTGATGTTGGCATCGCCGCCATGGAGAATGGTATTTTGGCCGGTGTTGGCAATAATGGCCACATTATTGGTGCTGGAAGCGTAATTATCATTATCCGCCATAAGCAAAGCAAACTGTTCATTCAGCTCCGGGTCATCCAGGATATCACTATACACGGTTATTCCGAATTCATCCTCAAAGTAGCTATAATCATCCGGCAGACCGTTGATAAAGCCCTGCCAGCTGCCAAATATATTGACCCGGGCAAACTTCCAGGAATCGCCGAAAATATTATAATTAATCAGGTTAAAGGCCATTGCCCGGGCATTGACATTGCCGGTATCTATCAGGGCGCTGGTGCCGGAGCTGATGCTGTTCTCCCCGGAATTCGCCTCAATACTCAAATTATTCATAACATTAACATTGTTGGTATTGGTAATAATAACTTCGGCAGTATGCTCCCCGATCTCTTCAATCGCTTCGGCCAGATTCAAATCCTCTGCTGTTTCCGAGTCGGCTTGGCCGGCCATATCCGGCGGCGGCAGAATAACATCGCCCTCAAGCTCGCCGAATATATTAACAACAGCGAAAAACCAGTCATTGCCGGTAATGTTCAGATTAGCGATATTTAAAACATCGCTGGCGATATTTATGTCGCCGGTCTCAATAATGCTTTCCGCGCCGGTATTAGTGATCAGGTTGGCGCCGGTATTGGCGTTAATGATCACGTCATTGGCGATCTCGCCGGTATTAGTGTTATTAATTGAGATCTGGCAGTTATTCACTTCGCAAACGCCCAGTTCGCTTGCCAACTCTTCCGGCTCCTCGCCAAAACCGGACAAGTCAATCGTTTCCGTAACAGAATTCCAGACGTTTATAAAAAACTGCGAACCCTGGCCGAAAATATTATGGTTGATGAAATTTATGATTACGTTGATTATGCCAATATCACCAGTGCTGATAATAGCCGTACCGCTGGTAGAGGCGATCTCGTTATCGCCGGTGTTGCCGGATAGATCAACATCATTAGTGGTGCTGGCATTATTTGTATTTTTAACCATAATGGTGCTGCTGGCGTCATCGCCATTATCACAAGGATCGCATTCAACCACTGCTGTATTACCGTTCACGTCATTGGTAAGCGTGGAATCAATATCAGCGTCGCCGGTAATAATTATTGAGTCGCCCTCGCCGCCCGGGATCTCGTTTGCGCCGGTATTGCCATCGCCAACGAGCGTGTTATCCACTTCAGCTTCGTTGGTATTACTGATATCGGTGGTATTACCATCTACGGGCTCTTCTTGGGCAGGTAATGTTTCACTGTCATCACCTGGCGGATCGTCCCCTGGTGCTGGCTCTTCCGCCGGAGGATCATTGGTAAATTCATTTTGATTTACTAGGGTTTCCACGTCAATTGCAGCGGTTGCGTCGCCGGTATCTATGACAGCGTCGCCGGGCTCATCAGCGGCTAAGATCGGTATTGCGAATAAGGTTTGGCAGATAAACACAAAAGCCACGGCATAAACTAATATTTTACGCTTTGGTTTTTGATTTACAGAAGTTGAAATTGTCATATTTTTTATTATTATAGGACTTACGCGCTTGCTGTCATTGCGAGGCCGAAAGCCGTGGCAATCCCGTGAAAGTCAGATATATCACGAGATTGCCACGAAGCTTTGCTTCTCGCAATGACATGGTAATTAGATATTTTTTTCAGCAAACGCGTAAGTCCTGTATTAATTTATAAAAATATATTTAATAATTTATTAACTTGTTCCCGAATATTAATTATTATCCACTGCCACAAGCTAATTTTAACTTCTATTTCATTACCATCCATTTCTTCACTGCTATTGGCTTCCTGGTAAGCCTCTGCCTGCTCGCTTTCGTTTATTTGTATAACTTCGTCATTCTTATTCCTGGTAGAATTATTGATCGGCACTGTATATTCTACGTGGCTTTCTTCACCGTTTATATTAATATTAGTTTCTACCACAGCCTCATCAGTATTAACTTCAACTTTATTTTCTATTTTTATATTCGCTTCTTCTTCGCCTTTTTTGCTGTATTCTTCATCAACTACTGTCTCTCCGTTAATAATGGTCTTTATGCTTGCGCTTGATTCAGCTTCGCCCTGAATTATTTCACCGGATTCAGCAATGTTGCCCCCGGTGTTGGCCTCGGCAGTCACCTGGTTTATGACCTGTGTTTCAGAACTATTCACGCTTTGCGTCTGGATAAATTCATCCAGATCATTAAAAAACTCATCCATGTCCAGATGTTCGGCTTTAACAATAAACGGGATCATAAGCAACAATATGGCTGCCGCGATAATTAATACATATTTAATTTGATATTTTATTATATACATTATTTTTTCCTTCTCATAAATTTACATTTTTTGATATAAACTTGTGTGAAGGTCCGCCCCGACTGTGTCGGGGCGGAATGGATTAAAATCCGCCTTCATGCCGCTAGCGTCTTATGCGGGTAATATTGGTGTTGACTATGTTCACGCCAAGAGCTCTGGCGTCTGAACGTCCGGTCATAACATCTCCGCCATAGCCGCTATTGCCGCCAGTGCCGCCGATACCGGTTGAGCTGCCTGCTATGTCTCCGCCCTCGCCTTCATTCTCCATTTCACCGCCTTCACCGCCTTCGCCGCCGTAGCTGCCCATGGCCGCGTTTTCGCCGGTGTTGGCCCGCGCTCTTACGCCGTTAAAGGCGATCGCCCGGTTGCTGTTATGCACCAGGTCAAGATTGCAGCAGCATTCATCCTCACAGCATTCATCCTCACAACAGTTCTCCTCCTGACAGGCGCAGCGGTCAATCTCGGTGTAGTTGGTGTTAACCACATTTATTGCTCCGGCCTGAGCGTTGGCATCACCGGTTGTGATTATACCGCCATCCAGCGCGGTGCCGCCATTGCCGCCGGCGCCGGTGTGGCTTCTCCTGATGTCGCCGCCTTCATTCTCCATATCACCGCCATCGCCGCCTTCGCCGCCGTAGCTGCCATCAGCGAAATTTCCGCCGGTATTGGCCTCGGCGCTGACCAGATTTATTGCCACGCCTTTATTGTCATTAATGACAATGTCCGGGCCATGGTCGCAATCAACGCATCCGTTCGCGTCGTCGCAAAGAGCGTTTGCCAGATTGCCAAGCGTGGTTGCCAGATCATCAAAATTACTCATTATAACATCAGTATCTTTCGTTACCGCCGCAGGCGGTGATACTATCGGGCCGGAGATAGAGACCAGGGTTGAAGTGCTCGCGCTGCCTACGCCTACCGCTACGATGCGAATAGGCAGGCTTGAAGTTGACATTTTTGCCTGGTTAGCCGCCGTGATTGAATCATCCAAAGGATTCACGTTCGGCAGGCCGTCGCTGAACATTACCAAAAGGTCCGGGTGGTCCGTGTCATCCCTGTCAAGTCCGCCTTCCAAGAGACTAGTCCCTTTTATAAGCGCGTCTTTCCAATTCGTTGAACCGCCGGAGCTTAGAGCGTCAATGGCGCCTTTAAGATCTGTCGCGTCGCTGGTCAGATCCCGAACAATGGTCGCGCCGGAGCTGAAAGAAACCAGCCCCATAAGCGTGGGCGTACCGGGCAGAAACGCGTCAACAAACCC
>DAOVXE010000078.1 GCA_030636285.1 Candidatus Falkowiibacteriota bacterium
GGGGTAACCCCACCACCTACTTATGGCGCGCTATGAGCGCCATCATCATAAAAACACGCTTCGCAAGCAGGTGGTAGGGTAATTCGGATGTACCGTAATTTGGGTTGGGTGGGATACTTATATAAAAAAAAATAAACACTAAATAAAGGCATGGCAGGTATATTTGCTAAGCAAGAGCGTTCGGAAGCCGACCTAGACATACAGAAGGCTGAGAGACGCAAGAGCGCAGTACTAAGCGACTCTGGTCTTGCGTGTAAATATAACTGCCAGCCTCAAAATTACAATTCTAAATCTCCCCTAACCCCTCTTTACAAAAGAGGGGGAAGAGTATTTGTGAAATTTAAAGGACTTTCCTTATTAAGGCCTTGGGGTAATTCGGATTTATCTTGATAGGGTTGGGACACTTACTATAAAAAAACAAACAAATAAATGGGGTGGCAGTAAGATTTGCCGCTCAGGGATGTTCGGAGCCCGACTTGGTCTTACTGGAGGGCGAGATGCATAGGGGCGACCGCTCGGAGACCCCGTCCCTGATGGTAAACTTACTGACAGGCCCCGCTTAAACTAATTATTAAAAAAATATTGCGTATTGGCATTTGTGAAATTTAATACAATAGATACATAGCATTAGAAAAGAACTTTGTTAACTACTTTGAGGTGAAATAATGTATTTATTTTTTGACACTGAAACTACCGGGCTTCCGAGAAATTGGAAAGCTCCTGTAACTGATTTAAACAACTGGCCCAGACTGGTTCAATTGGCTTATTTGGTCACTGACAGCGAGGGCAATAAAATTTCCGGCGGAGATTTCATAATAAAACCCGTCGGCTTTACCATTCCAGAAGAGTCGGCGCAAATACATGGAATTTCAACAGCGCGGGCGGAAAAAGAAGGCACAGATCTGGTGGACGTCTTACAGGATTTTTATGCGGCAATTGAAAAGGCGGATTATCTCGTGGCGCACAATATAAGTTTTGACGAGAAAATCATGGGCGCAGAATTATTGCGAAATAAAATGACGGACATTCTTCCGGCCAAACAAAAGATATGCACCATGCAAAGCGCCACAGATTATTGCGCCATTTCCGGCCCATACGGTTATAAGTGGCCAAAGCTCACAGAACTTCACCACAAATTATTTCAAGAGGGTTTCAATGAGTCGCATAATGCCGCCGCCGATATGGCAGCAACAGTAAAATGTTTTTGGGAATTAAAACGCCTGGGGATTATTAAGAATTAAAGCTTATATTAAAGGAACAGTTCTAATTAAAATTTGAGAATAACACAGATAGGGGGAAAAACATATGTTTATAAATCTTAATGATCCAAAGGAATTTACATTGGAGGGGGTGCAAAAACTTATTGCGTCTGAAGATGATTCCCAAAATAGACAGCTTCGCGTTTCTAAAGATGGCAAAGTTTTTATTTCGGATAAAGTAGGTCATCAAGATACTGAGGATATAGCTTTTAGATTGGAAACATGGGACGAAGGAAGCGATTATCTTGGGAAAAATGCTTCATTAGACAAAGAATGGGTTGATAGGATTTATAATTGTCTTAAAAAAAATTGGCCAAATCCAACAGACACCTATATTGAGATTTATTAATTAATGGCAGAAGGGGACATTACTTAATCAAGGCAGGGCCTCACTAATTGACCAAAAACGGATTTTCAAGCTTCAGTGGTGGGATTATATTTTGATAATCTATCGCGCCAATAAAAAAACAGCGGCCTTTATTAGCGCCGCTGTTTTTAAAATGAAACTTCTTGATTATGGTAATTCCACAAACTTTGTCATTCCCAATTTATACGCTTCATTTATACCGAAAGGCAATACTGTGTCGTCATCAAATACGGTTTTTTTCAGCATTTGGGCGGATGAAAGGTTGCTACCAGTTAAATCGGCTCCTCTCACATTGGCCCCATACATGTCCGCGCCTTCAAAATTGGCTCCAACCATATAGGCTCTCTTGAAGCTTGCTCTGCCCATTTTGGTTTTACTCAAATCGGCGTCTGATAAGACAGAACCAATCAAATGAGCTCCGGTTAAATCAGCTCCTCTCAAATTGGCTTTTACCAAACGGGACGCTCCCAGATTGGCCTGATATAAATAAGCGCCCGACAAATTAGCGTGATAAAGGATAGATTCCTTTAAGTTTGCTTCGCGCAAATTCGCTTTAGTCAAATCGGCATGCGATAAATCGGCGTACCTAATATCAGCTCCGATTAACTTGGCTCCCCTTAAATTGGCCTCGCTCAAGCCGGCTCCGCGCAAATCGGCATTACGCAAGTTGGCGCATTCACCCATTTTGGGATTGGCTATTAATTCATCAACAGTAATACTATTATATCCTCTTTCACCCGCAGCGTTCTGACAAATAGAGATAGTTCCATCAGACTGCAAGTAATAAACTGATTTTGACTTTGCATTTTCAAGACCGCTCGCGAACACCGCCCCGCTTAAAGTCATTGCTGCCGCGAATACTATCATTTTTTTCATTTATATTTTCCTCCGCCTTTAGGGCGTAATTATGTTTGGTTTTTATTGCTTATGTGATTAAAGTGTAGCAGGCGGACAAATTTTTCAGTAGAGACCATAGTCCCTTAATTTCACGAAAACATACCCATATTAAAATAGGCCATTCGCTCCATATTCCCAACCGACAAATATCCATTTTTGTTATAATCTGAATTCAAACGCGGGGAGAAACAAAATATATCAAAATTCAAATCCCGCAATTGGAACCACTGTTTAAATCAAGGATGAATGAATAATGGCGGAAAATCACAGGAATGCCCCAGCTTTCGGCAAACAAATTGAATATTGGCTTATCGGCTTAATGCTGAAAGAAGGCCTTGATGTCTACGCTCCCACAGTTGATTATCACGGAATCGATTTGGTTGTAAAGAAATCCGACGGAACATATATTGAAGTTCAAATTAAAGCCAGTTCCAAAACAATCGCCACCGGTTATAGCGGTTTATTCGGAAATATTTCTCATAAAAACCGGAAAAATTACTTTTATATTTTTTATTCCGAGAAGCTGAACATTATTTGGATTATGTCATCGAAAGAATTTTTGAAACATTCAAACCAAAACAAGACCGGCAAGAATATAGGCAGAAGGGTAATTGAACTTACCGGAAAGATCAAAGACAAAAAAACCGGCAAGCGCGCGGAATATGTTTACGAGCGTTTCAAAAAATATATAGCCAAAGACTTCTCAAGGTTTAAATGAACAGCTATGCTGTTCAAGTCACAAGTTGCCCGCTGACCCCATTTCAAGGACAAACAAACAATGATAAATCATAAGAAATCAACGGAATTTGGGAAACGAATGGAATATTGGATTATTTCATTAATGCTGAAAGAAGGCCTTGAAGTTTATATACCTTTTATTGATAATGACTCAATTGATTTGATTATAAAAAAAACCAACGGCGCATTTATTGAGATTCAGATTAAAGCCAACTCCAAAGCAGTCGCCATAGGCAATGCGGCCGATTTTGCTATACGATCTCATAAAAAACGAAAAAATTACTTCTTCGTTTTTTACTCCGAAAGACTAAACACTTTCTGGATTATGTCATCGGAAGAATTTTTAAAACACTCGAGCCTAAATAGAACAGGCAATTATATAGGAAGACGAGGCATTACATTTAATAGAAAATGCAAAGATAAAAAAACAGGCAAGTTCACGGAACCCTTTCGCGAACATTTTAAAAAATTCATAGCCAAAGACTTTTCAAGGTTTAAATAGTTTAGAAAGAGAATAAGCCTAGTAAGGCTAAAATGGTAAAATATTCTATGGAGAAACAGTATGGTTAATTATCAAAAATTAACCCCGCAAGGGATTACTTTAGCTAAGAAATTTGTTTCACATACTCCAAAATACGGAAAACAAATATCTTTGCCTGTCGGCTTTACTTTCAATACTTTGTTATCTGAATTGATAAAACCTGTCGGAACCAGGCAAATAGAATTTTTTGAAGTGATGTTTGATGGGAAAACTGCGGGATTTTGTTACTACACGATATATGAAAGATGTCGAACTGCGGAAATTGCCACAATATTTTTACCAAAATATCGCGGTAAAAACCTCTCTTTTCCTACGATTTCTTTTTTAATAAAGCATGCTATCCGATACTATCCTGAATTATTGCGTATGGAAGCAACCTGATCTTCCTCAAATGCTATTGCCATATCGATTCTATTATCCGCGGGATTTAAAATTGAAGGTGTGCGTCCAAACGGTTATGTTTGTGGGAAAATGATTAGTGACGCAATTTTATTTGGAATGCTTCTTGGAAAGGATAGAAACACTGTTTCCAGCTTATATCGTTTTGATTCATTCAAGAATAGAAAAAAAGAAAAAGCAAGACTTATTAGACAAGGGAATATTCTCCTTAAACATGAAACCCAATTAATGCAAGATGTGGGAATATTTGACAAATTCGCTCATGCCAAGCAGATTATTGATATAGGTTGTGGCTTCGGGCAATTTGCGCTTTGGCTATCTAAAAAGTTTCCGACTGTTAATAAAATTATAGGCGTGGACCCATCAGAATACATGATTCAAGAATCGGAAGCAAAAGGCCGGCGAAAAGTTAGCATGGTTTGTTCCGACGGGTTAAAATTTCTTGAGCGTTTACCTAGAGGAAAAACAGATATAGTATGTCTTCGTTTTGTAATA
>DAOVXE010000109.1 GCA_030636285.1 Candidatus Falkowiibacteriota bacterium
TAATTAGTTATTTATACTTTAATTTTAGCATAAATTTAGCTTTTTTTCTATAGTAAAAATGTGCAAAACTTTGGTTATTTTACAGTCCTGACGGACTGTTTTTTGTGAGTCGTAAAATTTAATTGGCGACAGCCCCATTAGAGGAAATTAAAAGAGAAGATAATTAATTTTTTACTGTCATTGCGAGGAGTAAGCGAAGCGAACGACGCGGCAATCTCGTGTATAGCACTAATGACAATTAAGAAAATAAATGACAGAGGAAAAACATTATTATGTTTATATAAGTACTAATCATCCTAGACATACTGTGTTGTATACCGGGATTACGAATAGTTTAATTAAACGCAAAGGCCAACATAAAGAAAAGTGGAATAAAAAAAGTTTTACTGCTAAATATAATGCTAATAAAATTGTTTATTTCGAAATATACGGAAATGTTAATATGGCGATTACCAGAGAAAAGCAGATAAAAGCAGGCTCACGGAAAAAGAAACTATTATTAATAAATGAGGTAAATCCAGAGTGGGAAGATTTAATGGAAATGATTATAAATAATAATCCAGAAATAGATAATATCATTGAAAAAGTTGAACGTATAATATTAGAAATAAATAAATAAAAATAATTGTCATTGCGAGAAGCGAAGCTTCGTGGCAATCTCGTGGTAGTTGCAACACGTCCCGGGATTGCTTCGTCGCTTTGCTCCTCGCAATGACAATAAATACGTAAAATTTTATAAATATCTATTTATATGGAGTTCAAACTAAAAAAATATCTTTATATCATAAATGATGTAACCAATGTCTTGCTTAAAAAAGAGCGTTTGCATGATAAGGAAATCGCCTATAAGCCGCGTATTGCTTTAATAATTGTATCCGTGCTATTATTAATTTCAGTAATATTTAATATTTATTTATGCCTAAAGTAAGAACACGCTTTGCCCCTTCACCAACCGGTTATTTGCATATCGGCAGTCTTAGGACCGCTCTTTTTGCCTATTTAACAGCTAAAAGCCAGGGTGGCCAAATAATTTTGCGCATTGAAGACACGGATCAGGAGCGTAGAGTGGAAGGGGCGGTAAAAAAATTAGTTGAAATATTAAATTGGTCCGGAATTGAATTTGATGAAGGAGATCATATTGGCGGCGAGTTTGGGCCATACACCCAAACCAATAGGCTGGATATCTATGAGCGCTGCGCGAAAAAATTATTGGCCAGAGGTAAAGCCTATCGTTGTTTTTGCTCGCCTGAGCGTCTTAAAAAAATGCGCGAGGATCAACAAAAAAGAAAAGAGCCGCCTAGATATGATCGCAAGTGCCGCGATCTTAGCGATGAAGAGATTAAGAAAAATTTACAGGCCTATAAACCGTTTGTTATTAGGCAGAAAATGCCTAAGCGCGTGGAAGTAATCGCGCATGACGAGCTTCGGGGAGATATTAAATTTAATTCTGGTGAGTTAGAAGACCATATATTAATTAAATCAAGTAATATCCCAACTTATCAGTTTGCCAGCGTGGTGGATGATCACCTGATGGAAATATCCCATGTTGTCAGGGGAGAGGAATGGATACCGAGTTTTCCTAAAAATATTTTACTTTATAAAGCCTTTGATTGGACACCGCCTAAATTTATCCATATGCCTCTGACTCTTAATAAAACCGGGGGCAAATTAAGCAAGCGCCAGGGCGATGTAAGCGTGGAAGATTTTAAGGCCAAAGGATACTTAAAAGAAGCCTTAATAAATTTTTGTGTTCATCTGGGCTGGCACTCAAAAGGGGATAATGAGATTTTTACACTTAAAGAACTGGAGAAAGAATTTGATTACAAAAAAATGGGCACCAGTCCGGCGATATTTGATACTGAAAAACTGGATTATTTAAACGGTTATTATATCCGGGAAATGGAAATTGAAAAACTGGTCGATCTGTGCATGCCGTTTTTAGAGAAAAATTTATCAAAGACGACAGACGACAGACGACAGACGACAGAATATATTAAAAAAGTTGTTTCTATTGAACAAGAGAGGCTAAAACGTTTGGATGAGATAGGGGAGTTAACAGAGTTTTTCTTTTTGGATAAGCTTGAATATGATAAAGATATGCTGGTTTGGAAAAAGATGGAGCCAAGCGAAGTAAAGCCAAATTTGGAATTAATAATTAAATTATTAAATAAAATTCCAGAAGATTGCTGGACTAATGATTCAATTGAAGAGGGGATAGTGTCTTATTTAAAGGCAAAAGAGCTGCGTATCGGCAATTATCTTTGGCCCATGCGCGTTGCCCTTACCGGCCGCAAGGCCAGCCCCGGTCCGTTTGAAGTAGCCGAAGTATTAGGTAAAGAAATTACTTTAAAAAGAATAAAATTAGCCAGTGAATGTCATTGCGAGGATTTGCCAGCTGGCGGAGACGCGGCAATCTTGAAATAGTTGCTAAAATTTTCATTTTTTATTCGTTAGACAAGACCTGGACTTGACTTTTTTTAGGAATATGCTAATATGTTGATATATGAAACAAGCCATTACAAAAAAAAGCCTATTGTTACTGCCGTTGTTGCTACCCAAAAAAGGCGGCTTGTTTTTGTATGTAATTAAGAATTAAACAAAATAAAAAGAAAAACAAGACAGACCGCCTAAAACAGGGCGGTTTTTAATTTTTTGGCCTTTACAATTCAAACGAGGTAAAAGTTATGAAAGAGAATTGTTTTATTAATAGTAGGAAAAAAAGATTAGAAATAGCCTGTAAACAGCTTGAAAAAGCTATAAACAAGGCAAAAGATGAGGCAAGCAGAGAAGCATTAGAAATTCATCTTAAAAAAACTCAGAATAATTTAAAAGAGTATATGGAGGAAGGACATGACTATTGGTAGAAATAAAAATGATGTCGGTTTTGGAATAATAAAATTTTATGGAAAGAAGAAAAGAAAGATTAAAAAAGGAAAAGAATACAGATTACCAAAACGCGCGACATGTGTTCAGGTCTATGCGGGGAATTTATCTTTCGGTTGTGCAAAAAATGGATTTAAAAATAAAATACTTAAAACAAGAAGAGGGATTTTTTTTAAAAAATCTGATTTTGCTACATACATAAGCTTTCCTTATTATGAAGTTAATAAGGGGGGTATTAATTATGGAACGCCGATTTTTAAAGGAGAATGAATCATGGATAAAGTAATTGTTTTTGACACTACATTGAGGGATGGGGAACAGTCTCCGGGGGCAAGCATGAATACCGGAGAAAAGATGCGGCTTGCCGTACAACTGGAAAAACTCGGTGTCGATGTTCTGGAAGCCGGGTTTCCTGCTGCATCTGAGGGAGATTTTGAGGCTGTTTCGCAAATCGCAGGAATTGTGAAAAATGTCGAAGTGGCTGCATTGGCACGAACATTCAAAGCTGATATTGACCGCGCCTGGGCTGCAATCCGTCACGCAAAAAAGCCCAGGATTCATACATTTATAGCTACTTCAGATATCCATCTGAAGTACAAGCTGAAAATGAGCAGAGATGAAGTGATAAAAACAGCTTTTGAAACTGTCAAATACGCAAAATCTTTTACAAATAACATTGAATTTTCATCTGAGGATGGCTCAAGGAGTGACCGTGACTTTCTTTGCAAGGTTTTTGAGGCAGCAATTGAAGCAGGAGCTACTACTCTTAATCTTCCGGATACAGTAGGATATGCTATTCCTCAAGAATTCGGGGAGCTTGTAAAATATGTCATGACCCATACGCCGAATATACATAAAGCCGTATTAAGCGTACACTGCCACAATGATCTTGGCCTTGCCACTGCAAATACTCTTGCAGCCATATCTGCCGGAGCCAGGCAGGCAGAAGTAACTATAAATGGAATAGGAGAAAGAGCAGGCAATACTTCACTTGAAGAAGTGGTAATGGCGCTGCACACAAGGCCCAACTTCCTTCCTGTGTTTACTAACATAAA
>DAOVXE010000152.1 GCA_030636285.1 Candidatus Falkowiibacteriota bacterium
CGAAAAAGAGCTTGAAAAAATGTTTAATGATTTTAAAGAAATGCGCGCCCAGGAAGTGGCGGTTGATCGCGCTATTCAGGATACTGACAAAATACTTCTTGACATACAAATGTTTTTGGATAATGTTCCGCTTGAAGGCGGACAAAGCAAAGGCGCGGCAATAATAGTCGGCAAGGATTTTATTGTTGCCGGTTTTGACAAACAGCTTATCGGCGCCAAAAAAGGCGAGACCAGGGAATTTAAATTGCCCTACCCCAAGGATTTTCACATGAAGAATATGGCTGGTAAAATGGTGGAGTTTAAGGTGAGCATCAAGGACGTTTTTGAACGCAAGCTGCCTGAGTTGAATGATGATATTGCCAAAGGTTTTGGAGTGAAAAATTTGGCTGAATTTAAAGAAAATATGAAAAAAAGCATGCATGCTCAAAAAGAAAAAGAGCAAACGCAAGCCGCGGAACGGGCAATGCTTGAAAAAATAATTGAGAAAGCCAATTTTGGCGATATCCCGGAAATGCTTATTAAATCCGAATCTGAGAATATGATGCACGAGTTGGAGCACGCGATCGCGGAGCAGGGAGGTAAGTTTGAAGATTATTTAACCAGCCTTAATAAAACCAAAGATCAACTGACGCTTGATATGTTGCCAGAGGCGATCAAGCGCGTAAAGATCTCTTTGCTGTTGCGCGAACTGGCAGTATTAGAAAAGGTCAAAGCGGAAGACAAAGAAATAGATGAACATATTGCTGACCTGAAGAAAACCTATAAAGATAATAAACAGGCCATGGAGCAGGTTGATACTCCGGAATACCGGACATATATTACTAATCTGCTTACCAGCCAGAAAGTGATCAATAAACTTAAGGGCTGGAACATACGGGATTAGACGCCGCGCTACAAATGCGGCCCATACGAATTAAAACATGATTTATATTATTGACGGGAACAATGTGGCCGGGAAACTGAAAATGCTTGGCAAGGACAATTTTGATAAGAAGCTAATTGAATTAATAAGAGTTTATAACCAAAACCGGAACAGCCTAATACTTCTGATCTTTGACGGCTGTGAGCAAATGGGCGACAAGACAGCAATAGACCCGCTGTTTACGGTTCGTTATTCACCGAAAGATGGTTATTATGAATCGGCTGATGATTTAATTGTTGAGATCGTTGAAAAAAATTTAAACCAAAAAAAAGAAGAGATCACAATAATTACCGACGATATTGCTTTAAAAAAAAGAATTGAAAAAGCCAGGGAACGGTTTGGCGGCAATATAATTTTTCAGCAAGCCACTCGCTTTGCTGAAAAACTTATAGCCTTAAAGGTTGAAGCAGATACAAAAGAAGATGGTGAACGAGGTTTAAACAAAGATGAACAGGCAGAAATTAATAAAGATCTCTTAAAACTTTGGCAAAAATAAAAATCGCCCCGATGACAAAATCGGGGCGATTTTTTTGTGCCCAGGGCGGGAGTTGAACCCGCACGGAGTTGCCTCCAAGGGATTTTAAGTCCCTCGTGTATACCAATTCCACCACCTGGGCTATTTAACCAATAACAATTAACAGTTAACCATTAACACAAACAAATATAGTTAAATGTTAAAAGTTAACCGTTAATTGTTAACCTGTGGAGATGGCGAGAGTTGAATCGCCAAATCTTATAAAATATAAGAAACAAAAAAACCAATAAGGTAAGTGAGTTTTACGGATATTGGTTAAAGTCAGATAAATTTTTTATCATTCACCAGTATTCAGTATTATTCACTAATATACACTATTAGCCAGGTTTATGTCAACCTGGCGACAGACCTAAGGTAATTTTATTTTATAAACATCGCGTCGCCATAACTGTAAAAACGATAACTATTATTTACAGCGCTTTTATAAGCTTTTTTTATTTTTTCTTTACCGGCCATTGCGGACACCAGCATTAATAAAGTTGACTTGGGCAGATGAAAATTAGTGATCATCGCGTCTACAATTTTAAATTTGTAACCGGGGTAGATGAAAATGTCCACCCAGGCGCTATAGCTGTTAGCTGTTAGCTTATAGCTTTTTGGATCGTTAAAAAATGATTCAAGAGATCTTACTGATGTTGTTCCTACGGCAATAATTTTTTTATTTTCCTTTTTTCCTTTTTTTATTTTATCTATCGTGCTTTTTTTAATTTCAACAAACTCCGCGTGCATTTTATGTTTGGTAATATCGTCCGTTTTTACCGGCGCAAAAGTCCCTAGTCCGACATGAAGAGTAATATATTCAATTTGTATTCCCTTGGCTTTAATTTTTTTTAGTAATTCCGGTGTAAAATGAAAGCCAGCCGTGGGCGCCGCCACTGACCCGATTTTATTTTCATCCGCGTACACGGTCTGATAATTTTTCTTATCCCCTCGTTTTTGCTTTTCACGCTTAATGTATGGTGGGAGCGGGACAGAGCCTATTTCATTCACAATACTCATCATCGCCTTGTTATTTAAATTAAATTCAACTTCCCAGGTTGAATCCTTATTGTCTTTTTTTAAAACACATTCAATCTTTTTATCAAATTCAATTTCTAATCCCACGCGGATTCTTTTTCCGCCTACTAAACACTGCCATTTGCACGTATCTTTGTTACGTAGCATGTTACGTAACAAAAATACTTCAATTTTACCGTTGGTTTTTTTCCGTTTGCCGATCAGCCGGGCCGGAAAAACACGCGAATTATTTAATATCAGCACATCCCCGCTTTTTAAATATTCAATAATATTATAAAACTTTTTATGCTTAATATTTTCATTATTTTGATCCAAAATTAAAAGCCGTGAATGGTCTCGCGGCGTAGTCGGTTTTTGCGCTATTAGTTCGCGCGGCAAATTATAATCAAATTTACTCAATTTCATATCAGTAAAATTTATTATGCAGTGAGTCTATTATTTTTTCGTTTTCCCAGGTGTTTATACGCGATATCGGTAACGATTCGCCCCCTGGGCGAACGATCCAGAAAACCAAGCCGCATTAAGAATGGCTCATAAACCTCTTCAATCGTTGCCATGTCCTCGCCGGTCGCGGCCGCGATCGTGTTCAGGCCGACCGGCCCGCCTTTGAATTTATCAATTATA
>DAOVXE010000167.1 GCA_030636285.1 Candidatus Falkowiibacteriota bacterium
AAATATTTTTACCTTAGAAAAAGTTATAATTAATATAATTTAAACAAAAATGCTAAGATAAAACTTGTTCTTATCCTCGTTTTTGTTTAAATTATATTAATTATAACTTTTTTTACGTGATAAGCGCGTAAGGCAAGTCATATATTTAACATTATTATTCATGCCAAAAAGCGCTGTCAATCTTCCAGGCGCTATTTTCCATTATAAATGTAATGGTAACATCCTGGCTAAATACCTGTGAGGCGTTATTGGTTGAGCCAACGGCTTCCCGACGGCGCGTATGAACCAGTACGCTAGCGCGCCCTGTATCGTCATCATAAATTAATATTTCTTTGCCGATCGCCTTGGTGGTAATGCCATAATAAATATCCGGCTGCTGCGCAATATCGCGATTCTCAAAAATATAAATATCGGCCCAGCCTTTCATCCGCTTACTCATAAACATTTTGAGATCCAGAATATTACTAAAATTGGATTGGTTGGAATAAGAGCCAAAGCGCTCAACAAATGATGCCGCCATTCGCATCAAATCGTATTTGCTTATGCTATTCGCGGCCTCAGCCAACGGCGCGATATTGTCAGCCAAATCCCCATCATCAACGGTTATTACTTTAATGGTTTTTTCTTTCACAACCGGGTCAGCCGGGATTTCCCTGGCTGGTTTGGTATTTTCTATTGGCAACAGAGTAATTTCCTGTTGATCAAACCTGTTCATAATAGAATCAGCTAATTCCTGATTAAAAAGCATAACATAAACAATCCCGACCATTAAGCCAAGTCCAACCACTAATATTAAAATACCTATAATCTTTCTTTTCATTTGTTTCTGTGTTAACTTGGGTTTTAAAACCCAAGTTAACTAAGAAGCTTTATTTAAATATTCATATCATCAAGTCCTCTTTCGTCTTTAGCTGACATTTCCGACCCTCTCTCTTCATCCGCCACAGCGGTATTTTCGTTAAATTCCCGCTTTGCCTCTTCTATCTCCAACAGCTGCTTGGGATCGGATGTAATAAGCTGATCTTCGGTGTACGATGCTACCACCTTGATTGCCGCGTGCTTGGAACCGGCAAAGAATATGCCTTCGCCGACTCCGCATTCTAATAATAAATATTTTTCTCCCTCGGTTAACACAAAGATTTTTTGAATAAGATCAATCGCCGCGCTGGACTGCTTAAGCAGCAGCTGAAGAGATGAGTTGGTTACGATCGCCTGGCCGTAAGGAGACACTAAAAAATCATTCACATCCTGGGTAATGGTAGTTACGCCCAAATAATATTTACGACAGCGCTTTACCAGGGCATAGATGAATTTCGCGCTGTCTTCGTTCTGCATAAGCCACCAGGCTTCATCAATAACCAATATGCGGCGCTTCATTTCGCTGCGAACCACATTCCAGATATAATTAATGATCATATAAATCGCGATCGGCCTGAGTTCGTCTTCCAGATCCCTAACCGAATAACATACCAGAATATTATCCATTTTTACATTGGTCGGACTGTTAAAAAGGCCTGAGAATGTCCCTTGGGTATATTTTTTTAGCCTTAAAGACAGCTCCGCGCCCCCTTCCATGCCGTCCAGAATATCCTGAAAATCCTGCATGATCGGCGCTTCAATCTTGCTTAGATCACAATCCGGAGTAATATCCTTCTTGGCATAAGTTTCCAGTAAAGCGCGGTCAACTATGGAATCTTCTTCATGGCTTAATTCGCCAAGCATCAAGCGGATCAGGCCCTTAACGGTAATAACCGCGCTCCTGATAATATCGCCGGGCTTGGATTCGCCGCCGACCGAACGAGGCAGGTCAAAAGGATTTATCTTGTTTTCGCTGGATAAAGACACGTTAATATATGTTCCGCCAACCGCGTCGGATAAATGCTTGTATTCATATTCCGGATCAATAATAATTACTTCCGTACCGATCATTAGCGAACGAAGAACCTCCAATTTGATCGCGTAGCTTTTACCGGCGCCGGAAGTGGCAAACACAACCGTATTGGCATTCTGCAGGCTAAAGCGATCAAACAAGATCAAGCTGTTATTATGCCGGTTAATGCCGTATAAAATACCGTTGTCAGTTGTCAGTTCGCTGGAAATAAAAGGGAAAGAAGAGGCGATCGGCGAAGAATTCATATTAAAGGTTATATACAGCTCATCATTACCTAGCGGCATGGTGGAATTAAATCCTTGCTCAGCCTGATAAAGGACTTTTTTAGAATAAACCAGGCGAGAACCGAAAATATTTTCAACTTCAGCCGTTAATTTGTCTAACTCCTCTTTAGTCTCCGAATACACCGTAACATATAAGGCAAACTGAAAAAATTTCTCAATTCCCTGAGTCAGGGCGTCTCGCAAGGCCTCAATATCCCTAAGCGCTGTTTCGCGCAAAGGATCGCGGGCCGCGCCTTTCTCCGCGTCGGAAATAATCTGCGCTTCCAGGCTGCCAACTTTCTTTTTTAATTGCTTGAGTATTATGGCGCTGGCAACCGGATAAAAAAACATTGATACGTCAAAAGTTGAATTAAGATTAATGATCGGCGAAAACCAGCCAACGCTGATATAACGCGGATAATTAATTACAAAAATCGTCCGAGCGAACTTGTCCCCGATAATCAAATAATTGGGAGTTACTTTAAAGCTGGCCGGAGAAATCAAATCCTTTATTGAAATAGCGCCGCGCCGATAAGCTTTTTCTTCCTCAATATACTCTTTTGTTATATCTGTCTGGCTAAGCCGGCCGCGCATTTGCCCGGGCATCGCGTCATCCGTATTTTCCTTATTGTCCGGTAAGGCGAGCTGTTTTTTGTCCTTTGAAAATAAAGTCATATATTATATTCGTATGTGCCCTCCCTCCCGAGACCTCGGGATCGGGATAATGAGGCTTTTTGCGCTAGCAAAA
>DAOVXE010000086.1 GCA_030636285.1 Candidatus Falkowiibacteriota bacterium
CTTAGCATTTTTGTTTAAATTACATTAATTATAACTTTTTCTAAGGTAAAAATATTTAGTGCGTAAGGTGAGTTATTAATGTATATTATAATAAAAGGCTTGAATTGTCAAATTTTTTTGTCAAATCTTTGAATTAATTTTACGATTATATAAAATATAAAATAAAATTGCGAATTCTTGCCAAATTTAGCCAATAATGGTAATCTAATGAAGACAAGAATTAAATAAAAATATACGAATTTTATGCCAAAAGAATTACCCAAGGCTTACGAGCCACAAAAATATGAAGACAAAATTTACAAGACCTGGGAAGAGTCCGGGTTTTTTAATCCGGATAATTTGTCTAATACAAAAGGCGTTTATTGTAATATTTTGCCGCCGCCAAATTCTAACGGTGAATTGCACATCGGGCATGTTTCCGGATATGTTGTAATGGATTTAATAGGCCGATATCAGAGAATGCAAAGCAAAAAAGTTTTACTTTTACCAGGAAAGGATCACGCCGGTATTCAGACTCAAGTTGTTTATGAAAAGAAGATTAAAAAAGAAAAAGGCATTAACCGCTACGATCTTGGCAGAGAAAAATTTTATCAGGAAATTTATAATTTTTGCATTGATCGGGCGAATTATATGAGAAACCAGGAAAGAAAAATTGGTTTGTCAGCTGATTGGAGTCGGGAAAAATTTACTTTAAATCCGGATATTATTAAAATTGTATTGGAAACTTTTATAAGTATGTATAATGAAGTTGACGATGAAGGACAGAGAATGATTTATCGAGGAGAAAGGATTATTAATTGGTGTCCGAGATGTGGAAGTGCTTTGGCTGATGTGGAAGTTGAACATGAAGAGCAATCGGCTAAACTGTATTATTTTAAATATAGTAAAGATTTTCCAATTATTATTGCCACTACCAGACCGGAAACTAAGCTAGGAGACACGGCCGTGGCCGTAAATCCTAAAGATGAACGGTATAAGCAATATATTGGTAAAGTATATGAAGTAAATTTTTGCGGAATTGATTTAAGAATTAAAATTATTGCTGATCGGCATATTGATAAGGATTTTGGCACTGGCGCTCTGGGAGTTACACCGGCGCATTCAGCCGTTGATTGGCAAATGGCGCGAGACAACGATTTGAAAATTGTTAAAGTTATTAATGAGCAAGGAGTAATTAATGATGGCTTTGCGGATTTTTCAGGGAAGAATGTACTGGAAGCGCGCTCTTTGATAGTTGAAAAACTAAAAAAAGAAAAACTAATAGAGAAAGAAGAGGAATTTAATAATAATTTGTCGGTTTGTGAACGTTGTCGGACAGCGATTGAGCCGCTTGTATCAAGGCAATGGTTTGTTAATGTTGACCATAAGAATTTTTCTTTAAAACAAGAAGCAAGGAAAGTAATTGAGAACGGTGAAATAAAAATATACCCGGCTAAATTTAAAAATGTTATGCTTTCTTGGATTGATAATGTTCATGATTGGTGTATTTCAAGGCAGATTTGGTGGGGACCGAGAATTCCCGCCTGGTATAAAGACGGAAAAGTTAAAGTTAGTATTGATTCTCACGGAAAGGGCTGGACGCAGGATGAAGACACTTTTGATACTTGGTTTTCTTCCGGACAATGGGCCCACACTACGCTTGGATTTCCTAATGGCAATGATTTCAAAAAGTATTATCCCAGCAATACAATGGTTATGGGGCGGGATATTTTACCTTTTTGGGCTTTTCGTATGATAATTTTAAGTTTGTATAAAACCAAGCAGGCGCCGTTTAAAAATTTGTATTTTACCGGGCTTATTCGTGATGAAAAGGGGCAGAAAATGAGCAAGAGTAAAGGTAATGGTATTGAGCCGCTTGATATGATAAAAAAATACGGAACCGACGCGGTTCGTTTGTCTATGTTGGTTGGGTCTTCTCCGGGGAATGATATGAATTTAGGAGAAGAAAAAATAGCAGGTTACCGGAATATGGTAAATAAGCTTTGGAATATTTTCAGATATGGAATTAAGAATTATGAATTAGGGATTAAGAATGAAAAAATTGATTATAATAAAATATCATTGGTTGACGCGTGGATAATTAAAGGAGTTGATGATGCTATAAATGAGACAACTGATGCTCTTGAGAAATATAAATTTTCGCAAGCCGGTGAGTGGTTAAGGGAATTTACCTGGAATGAATTAGCTGATTGGTATTTGGAGGCGACTAAATTTCAGAAAAGCAGTGAAACAGAAAAAGTACTTAATTATGTCTTGATTAATTTATTAAAATTGTGGCATCCTTTTATTCCTTTTGTGACCGAGGTATTGTGGAATAATTTTAATTTTGAAAAACAATTGATTATTTCGGAGTGGCCGAAAGTTGAAAAAACAGCAGAAGAAAAGAAGCAGACATTAAAAGGATTAGATTTTAATTTAATTAAAGAAATTATTACGGCAATTCGGAACGCGCGGGCGGAGAATAAGGTTGAGCCTAGTCGGAAAGTTAAAGCAGTTATCTATGCTGGAAAATATAAGGAATTAATTGAGTCGCAAGTTGATATTATCAAGGGGCTACGGACAGGGATTGAAGAGTTGGAAATAAAAAATAAGAGTGAAGAGATTAAAGACACAATTAAAGTTACGGTTGTGGTTGGTGAAGTTGAGGTCTATTTAATTGGAGCAGTTGATAAAGAAAAAGAAAGTAAGCGGCTTAAAAATTCAATTGAGCGTCTTAAGCAGTTAATTAAAATAACAAAAAGCAAGCTAGGTGATAAGAATTTTGTTGAGCGCGCCCCGGAACCGATCGTTAATAAAGAGCGTATTCGTTTGAAAGAATTTAAGGAAGAAATTAAGAGTTTGGAGGAACAGTTGGCTGGATTGTAGGGTTGTAGAAAATTAAAGGATGAAAAAATCTTAACCTTTTTATTTTGTAAATTATTTACTAATTTTGTAAATTTATGGATTATTTATTATCAAATGAGTTGATAGAAGCGATTATAATTATCGCGGTTTTTTTCTTAGGTTCGTATATAATAACTTTCTTAATGACCATGCTGGAAAAGGTTACCAGCAAGAGTAAAACCGATTTGGATGATAAAATTATTGAGGCAACCAAGCTGTCAGTCAGGTATTTGGCAATACTTCTTGGTTTCTTTTTTGCTTTTCGCGGCTTTACCTGGACTTTGGCCATTAAAGACAAGGAATTTGGCTTTGCGGACATTTTTTTTATTTTAATTGTTCTGCTTATCGCTTTTACTGTAAGCCGGATAGTGAAAACATTAATGAAGTGGTACATTAATAAGGATAAAGGAGTGGGGACTAACCAGACCATGCTTATTTTTGGCAGGAAAGTATTGTCCGGAGTGGTTTATCTGATAGCCGGCTTGATAATATTGGGGCAGTTTGAGATTCAGATCGGGCCGCTCTTGGCCGGTCTGGGAGTTGTTGGTTTGGCGATCGCTTTTGGGCTTCAGGAAACCATGACCAATCTGTTTGCCGCTTTATTTATCGTGCTGGACAAATCAATTAACGTGGGCGACTGGATTCAGCTGGAAGACGGAACCAAGGCTTATATTGAGGATATTTCCTGGCGTTCGGTGCGCATCCGCACGATTGGCAACAATACCGTGATTGTGCCAAATAATAAGTTTGTCTCTCAGAATATTGCCAGCTATGATTATCCGGTGCCGTCTTTTTATACATCCATTGGCGTTGGCGTGGCTTATGGCTCTGATTTGGAAAAGGTTGAGTACACTGCTATGCAGGCGGCCGAGAAGGTGATCAAAGATGAGGGAATAACAGATCAAGACAGTAATCCGATTATCAGGTATAAGAAATTCGGCGAATCCTCTATTGATCTTATCGTGATCGTTAAAGTTGACAAAGTGCAGGACGAGGGCCGGATCAAGCACGCCTTGGTCAAGCAAATAGCCAAAGATTTTGAAGCCGCTAATATTGAGATCCCGTTCCCGCAGCGGGTTGTTGAAATAAAAAAAGCTTAAACAGTTTTTAAAACAAAATAATATGGAGTTTAAAGATTATAAACCTGACTCAAAGATTTTGAATAATCAGGATATATCAAAGAAAGACAAAGAAAACAGAGAAAATTTTGGACAAGGTAATGAAGGTAATAGAAAGTTTACTGATGAGGAATTGGAGTTAATTGGATACAAAAAGAAAGGCATGGGCCGACGCAGATTTTTAGAAATTTTAGGTGGCGGTATGGCTACTTTGGCAGGCGGCACGGCAATTATAAAAGGCATTGAGCATTTAACCAACGAGGATGCTCCACAGCCAAAAAGTGATATGTCCGCTAATGAGCAGGCGCCTGAAATTAAAATTAAACGATCACTTAAGAAGGAAACATACGAACGCGAACATATGCTGCCCGAGCAAATTCTTAAAGAATTTGGTTCTTCTCGGAAAAAATACACCAATTAGGTGCCGAGCGAGCCTAAATGTTATTTAAAATTGGGAAAATTCTGTATGATTTATTAAGAAAGGTATTTTTTAATAATAATCATACAAAATATGGCCAA
>DAOVXE010000068.1 GCA_030636285.1 Candidatus Falkowiibacteriota bacterium
TAAAAGAATCTCAATTTAAAGACAGAAAAAATAAATCGCCGTTGGAATTAGCCAGCTGTGAATTGCCTAAAATTCATAATTGGATTAAGTTTCTTTATGGGAATTATCCAAAATTACCAACCTAATCTCCTACCAGTGCCCTTTTTACTATACATCATTAAAGATTTGCTTTTACTATTGTTGATTTCGTTTTCTATTTCAGTTGGTTTTTTTAGCCAAATCAAATCACTATCAATTATTAATACTTTTTTACAAGGTGATATAAAAAAAGGATCTAATAATTTTAATAGTAATTTAAATTTTTTAAATTTTTCAAACCTATATTCTTTAATATTTGGATAATTATTAAATTTCTCTATATAATTTTTATATAAATATTCCGGTTTTATTATTATTGCTTTGGGAAAAAGAAACTTGATCTTTTTAACATCAACATCTGTTAAACTTCCATCACTATGCACATACAATTGGCCGATTGTATTAATAACGCGATAAAAACTTGCTATTGACCAAAGCAATATTATCAAATCTCTATGGCAAGTTAACACATGGATTGAAAAATTATTATTATTAATTGGTTTTTCTAATACTTTATTTAACTTTAAAATGCGCGGAGCAACTGCGTAACGGTGCTTTAAAAAATCACCAATCATCCCCTGCTTAAAGGCCTGCCTTACCATATATTGCTCAAACTTTAATATTTTCCAATTCATATTAAAATAAAATTACCAAAAAAATATTTATATTCACTTAATTTTTCTAAAAAAGTTTAATTTTATTATACACCAAATCGCTGATACCCCGTCTTTCCAATTTACTTTCTTGCCTTCCTCATATGTCCGGCCGGAATAAGATATACCCACTTCATAAATCCGTAATTTATTTTTGGCCAATAGCGCGGTAATTTCCGGTTCAATGCCAAAACGATTAGCCGTCAAATGCGGCAAAATCGTATCCAGGGCCTTGCGACTCATAGCTTTATAACAGGTTTCCATATCAGTTAAATTCAAATTAGTGCACATATTTGAAAAAAGCGTTAACATCCGGTTGCCCAGATAATGCCAAAAATACAAAACCCGGTGGGGCTTGCTGGAGATAAAACGCGAGCCATAGACAGCGTCAGCCTTGCCTGCCAGTATCGGGGCGATCATCTCTTTATATTCCTTTGGATCATATTCAAGATCCGCGTCCTGAACTATAACAATATCACCGGTCGCGATAGCAAAGCCGGCCCTGATTGCCGCGCCCTTGCCCTGGTTCTTTTCTTTGAATATAACTTTATAACGGTCTTGATATTTTTTTAATATTTCCCTGCTGCCGTCAATGGAACCGTCATCAATAAGCACCAATTCTTTGGCAATATTATCTAAATTAACCGCTTCCACTCTTTTGATCAACTCCTCAACAGTATTCACTTCATTATAAATTGGGATAATTATAGATAACTTTTGCATATTATTTCACTCACCTTACGCACTAAATATTTTTACCTTAGAAAAAGTTATAATAAATGTAATTTATTATAACTTTTTTTACGTGATAAGCGCGTAACATGAGTTATTTCATTCTAATAATCAGCCTATCAATTAGCTTCTCCAAGCTATGATCTTTTTTCACAATGTTTCTTAATTCTTTGCCTAATTCCAATCGCTTCTCTTTTGAAGTATTAATTATTTTTTCAATCCTCTTTGCCAACGCCTGATAGTCCCCTTTATCATAAATCAAATCCGGATATTTACATAGCAAATCATTCTTAATTGCGTCATTGCATGAAATTATTAACAAGCCACAAGCCATTGCCTCCAAAATAACTTTATCCAGACTGCCGGTCTGGCTGGCATGAATAAACAGATCCGCTTCCTGATAATATTTAATAATATCTTTATTCGGTATTGGACCGACAAAATTAACTCTCTCCTCAAGCCCCTTTTCACCCACCAACTGCTTTAGCTTCTTAAAATATTTCTCATCTTTTTCGTCCAGCGGACCCCCGACAATATCCAATTTCACATTTTTTAAAATTTCAACCGCTTTAATTAATGTTTTAATATCCTTTGATTCTGAAACTCTACCTACTGTAATCAAACGGCTGTCCCCAATCCCTGACCCCCAATCCCTGATAATAAACTTACTAATATCTATCCCATGTCCCACAACATTAACTTTCTTGCTTGACAGTCGGAAACTTTCACGAGATGCGGTAAACACAACCTCAACAAATTTTTCCGCGATTCGCAAATGCCAGGGAGCAGCCTTATGAGTCCACCATA
Source organism: Candidatus Falkowiibacteriota bacterium (assembly GCA_030636285.1). Next base: position 2,271 of record DAOVXE010000068.1, read on the forward strand.
AAGCAATTTTTTTTCTCATTATTTTCCAAAACAAACCACCCAACACCACATACTCCGAATTCATATGAACAAAAACCTTATCATAATTACATCTTTCAGAAATTATATATTTATAAAACCTAATTATATATGAACATCTCAATAATAACCTGTTGTCTGTTGTCTGTTGTCTGTTGTCTAAATTCTCTTTCCCTAAACTTAATACTTTCACATTATCCGGTAAACCATATTCTCCTTTATATAAACATATTACAGTTAATTTTTCACAACGCGTGGCAAAAACACGCAGCCAATCGTGAAAAAAACCTAAAATAGAGTCGTTTTTATCAACTTTTTGGGTAATAATTAATAATTTCATTACTTCTTCCAATCCTTGATAATCAATTGTTTATTTTTCTTGTCAATCTCTACCTCTACTTTCTGTTTCTTTTGCCAATTAAATTCTCTGATTGCTTCAATCGGAAGGGTTAAACTATAAGTTTTGCCATTGCCAACACGGTATAACTTGCGTATATTCCTATTTTCTAATTTTTTCCTAGCCATAATTTTATGTATAGAGTTAACTCTAAACCTATAAAAACAAGTTATTCCCTAAAAGGGGCATTCTATGCCCAAAGGGCACTAACAGTAAACGAGAATATTCAAATTCCTTGACTGAAAAATAAATAAAAAATTACGCATAAAAACGTAATCTTATTAAATCATAACCTATCCACATTATACAATATTTGCCCTAAACAAAGCAATAGTCAGCGCCTTGACATAAAATAAATATTTGTGTACACTTAAGATACACATAAATAATAAGTGAAATTAACTAAAACATATGACTACCAAGCTTATAGGCGTTAGAGAATTTCGCCAAAACATGGCAACGCTTTATGCTAAAGCGAAAAAAAATAATTGGCGCTATATAATCCTGAACCGAAATCAGCCAATTTTTAAAGTTGAACCGCTAAGCAAAAAAGATGCTATTATCGAAAAATTGGCCCAGGAAATCGAAGAAGCCAGAGAAGACGTGAAAAAAGGCCGGGTTTATGACTTTGAAAAAGTTTGCAAAGAGCTTGGCTTATGAAATATAGACTGCAATTAACCAAAAAGGCAAAAAACGACTTTGTGGCTTTGGAAAAACATGCGCAAAAAAGAATTGCTGATAAATTAAGATTTTTCATTGCCCAAAAAAATCCTCTGGTATACGCCAAAAAACTGCGCAGTAGCCAGTTAGGCACATATCGATACCGAATCGGAGATTATAGAGCTATTTTTGACATTGATGATGGTGGAAAAATTATTATACTTTTGATTTTGCGAGTTAAACACCGGAAAGAAGTCTATAGAAATTTTTAGGCCATTTTCACTACTCACTCTCTCAACCAAAAAAATAACCCCAAATTTATTGGGGTATTTTTATTAAGTGCTTTTTAATAAATGTTCTGCCTGATCCTGATTTTAAATATTTTTCAAATTCAAAGGCTTTATACTTATCTGGGATCGCAAAATAAAATTCTAAACTAACTGGCAAACGTTTTGATGTTGCCGGCACATAACCTTTTTGATGTCTTAAATATCTATCCTTTAAATTATTTGTGCAACCTACATAATAACCATCTTTACATTTCAGACTATAAACATAATACATAAAAAAATATTAGCGTAGCGAAGCTCGCCTACGCTTTTCTTAAATTAACGTTCTGGCGGACTTTGTCACGCCGTAGCTGAGACGAAGCTTTGCCGTGCTTGCACGCAAAGCTTCGGCGTAGCGAAGGCGGAGAGTGAGGGATTCGAACCCTCGTGGGCTATTAACCCGCCTGCTTTCCAAGCAAGTGCCATAGGCCTCTAGGCGAACTCTCCATAATTTTTCCCAACATCCTTTCAATTTAAGAAACCCAGGTTAACTTTATATGCTATTTAAATGCCTCTCGATTATACTCTTCATGCCCTCTCTCTCCCTGTCCTGGCTGTCAGTAAAGTCCTCAAACGGGACAGCGCCGGCGTGGGGTTCGGTGTTTACAAAAATGCCCGGTGTGCCGGTAACGCCGCAGCTTTTCCCCTGTTCTATTTGAGTTTGAATTTTATCTTTATACTTTTCTTCGTCCAGACAGTCATTAAACCGCGTTGTATCCAGCTCCAGCTCAATGGCGAAATTCTCAAATACCTCTGTGCTAAAGCCATTGTCCTGGCTAGAAAACAGCTTATCATGCATTTCCCAGAATTTATTTTGCTCAGCCGCGCATTCAGCTGCCAGCGCCGCCTGATAGGCGTGAGAGTTGGAACGCAAAGGAAAATGCCGAACCGCGATTACAACCTGCTCATTAAACTCGTCCTTGATCTGCTCTAACACACTGGTAAATTGAGCCGAGTAGCCGCATTGAAAATCGTTATATGCTATTAATTGAACAGGCGCTTCCAAATTACCCTGATAATGGTCAGATCCGCTAATTGCCTGAACTGATTGGAGGCTGGTTGATCTGGCCTTTTCCAAAACTTCATTATCTATTTCCGCATTACTTGCCAACGGCTCGTTCTCTGCTTGCTCAATGTTGATATCTGAACTGTTGGGAAGTTTAATGCCGCCAAAATCACCCTTAAGCCAAAAATAGCTGCCCGCGGCGAAAAGGGCGATAATTATTAAAATTATGACTAGTTTAATTCCTATGTGATGGCTCATATGATCTTGTAGTTAAATATTTATCATTTTAAAACTATATAA
>DAOVXE010000108.1 GCA_030636285.1 Candidatus Falkowiibacteriota bacterium
ATTTCACGACGTGGAATATTTCAAATTAAAAATATTGGAAACTTGTCAGGGAAAAAGCGTCTAACTGGTGTATTTTTTCCGAGAAGAACCTAACTTCATTATATCTCATTTTATTTTAAAACCATATATTGCGTATGACCCTTTTTTTTGCTATAATGGAATTATAATTAATAATATTAAAATTTATATCATTATGTCAGAAGAAATTAAACCGGAAAATAATAAAGATAGTGAAATACCTGATGATCAGGATGTTGGTCTTGAGGAAAAAGGAAAATTTTTCAGCTGGAAAATATTAGTACCAGTGCTGTTCGTATTTTTTATGGCTGCCAGTGCCGGCGCCTATTATCTCGGGTATGATCTTAAGTTTTTTAGCTCCAGGCAATCCAGCCCTATCGCGGCGCCAAATTCAGGCAACGGCCAAGGAGACGAAAATATCATTGATCCGCTGCCTGGCCAAAAGGAAGCGCTGTTTAGTTTTTCTTTGGTAAAACCGGTGTTCGCGCGACATGCTGCTATCACTGACTCCACAGTGCCGTCGCTGCCAACGGAAAAGCCAACAGTAAAAGAACTTGTTAATTTTGATGATTTTACAAGCGCGGGCGTTTCGTTTTCCAAGGCTCAGATAGAAGCGCTTGAGGAGTCTGGATTTTTTTTAAAGGAAAATGATTTTATTAAAGAACAGAAATCAGGTAATGATGATTTTGCCGATACTTATAGACATTTTAGCGGCAATAAAAATAAATATTATCGCGAGGCAGATGATGCTTTGTTTATTACCAGTGACGCGGCTCTGCATCTTTATCACATATTAATAGACCGCAGCTTCCAAAAGATAGAAGAAACCAAATTTCAGCCCATGTTAGGGAGCATAACCGAGGCTTTGTTTGAGGATTCGTTAAATAATTACAAGCGAGCCGTGGATCCGATAATGAAAGACAGTTATAAGCGTTTGTCGGTCTATTATCTTATCCCTTTGGTAGTGCTGGATGCCGCCGGGGGAGAGAAGATTAAACTGCGGCCCGGCGATTTTGATACCTACGCGCAGTTTCTGGCAGCCGATGAAGAGCAAAGCAAGAAAGCCGGCCAGGCCAAGCTAATTTTTTCTTTAACTTCAAAGCAATACAAGGATTATGAATTAAGCGATGAGATATTCGCGCTGGCTAAAGCCGAAATTGATCTGATACAAACGGCAACCGGAGCGGCTAAGTCGCCGCTATTCACGCCATACCGGCCATATTTAATAAACGATTATTCCCAATTTAAGCCGCGTTCGCATTATACTAAGAACGATATATTAAGGAGTTATTTTATCGCCATGATGTGGTACGGCCGCATGGGTTTTTCTTTGGATTCTGCTGATCTAACCAGAGATGCCATTATTATTACCGGACAGATAAACAGCCTGAAAGCCGGGGGAGAAAAAATTACAAAACTTTATTCGGACATGGCCGCGGCCATTGAATTTTTTGTCGGTGAAGTTGATGATCTTACCCCGTATGAGTATACCGGTCTGATCAAGGAAATGTACGGCGATAATTTAACGAGTGAGGAATTTGCAGATAACTCTACGCTGAAAGCATTTATTAAAGCGGCAATTGATACATTGCCTATGCCCAGAGTGGTGTCAGAAGTAGTAGAGCTTTATGATGACGGCGGAGAAAGAGATAAATTACTCAAGCAATTAATGCAATTTCGTTTTATGGGCCAGCGTTTCACGCCGGATGCCTATATCATAAACCAGTTAACCCAGGGCGTGGGCGCGCTAGACCCGGAGACCGGGCAGAAGCTGCCGTCAATGTCAACCGCTTTGATGCCGATAAATATAATCAGTCCGGGAAACAAAATAGTAGAAGGATATATTAATGAATGGGTGGTTGCGAACGCGCCTGATTCGGATAAAATAATAGACAAAAAATTAAATAAACTAAAAAACGAATTTGCGGCTTATGATGAAGCAATCTGGACGCAAAATATATATTGGAGCTGGCTTAATGCTTACCGTTCTCTTTTGGGCGGCTACAGCGCGGGCTATCCATATTTCATGACAACTGATGCCTGGCAGAAGAAAAACCTGGGTACAGCGCTTGGCTCTTATGCCGAGCTTAAGCACGATACTTTACTCTATGCCAAGCAGTCATACGCCGAATTGGGCGGCGGCGGAGACAACCCAAGCGAGGTTCCGCCTGTTCCCAAAGGATATGTGGAGGCGGACCAGGTTTTTTGGTCCAGGATAACGGCTCTGGCAAAAATGACGGCTGAAGGCCTGAGAGCCAGGGATATCATGCCCGAGTATTTTGATAATAGATATAAGTCTTTTATTGAGTCCTGTGAATTTTTTACCGAAATAGTCAAAAAAGAGCTTGCAAACGAAACGATCAGCGAAGATGATTTTGAAAAACTTCGGACCAGCGGTTATGTTTTTACAAATTTGACCGCGCCTTTGCCAGGCGAGGAATTAACCGATAAAGAGCGCCGGGCCGGTATTATTGCCGATATCCATACGGACGCGGTTAAGAGTAAGATACTCTATGAAGCAACCGGCAAGCCATATATTATATATACGGCTGTCAAAGACATAAACGGCGCCCGCTTGACCCGTGGCGTAGCCTTTAATCATTATGAATTCGCTGGCCCTTTAACCGAGCGCTACGCGGATGAAGATTGGCAAGCAAGAGTTTATGACAATGAGAGCGCCTTGCCAGAAGCGGATAAATGGAGCAGGGAATTAATAAAATAGAAATGAGCAAAAGAACATATTTAATTTTTTTCTTATCCGTAATAAGCCTGTTAATCGCGGGCTTATTATTTTTTATTTATCAGAATAATTACAATATTGAATCTTTAGATACTCCCAGGATAGTTAAACAAAACAATTTGCACCAAGCTGAGCCGAATAAGATAAAATTTTATGACACTGTATATGGTTTTGCCAAGAAAAATATCAGCTTTGATAAAAACAAGATAGTGGCCGGCGTGGCGCCGCATCATTTATTGGCCGGTGATATGATCGCCGAGTTTTATTATAATTTGGCTGGTCTTGATATTGACACCATTGTCTTGCTTGGACCAAACCACTATAGCGCGGGCAAGAGCAAAATTATCAGCTCCACCTATGATTGGCAGACGCCTTTTGGCAATCTGGAGTGCGACAGGCGTTTGCTTGATCAATTAAGCTCCGGCATTGTTGGTATCGGGATAGAGCCCGAGGTTGTTGGCAAGGATCATTCAATGAGCAGCCATGCTGGTTTTATAAAAAAGACTTTTGGCAAGGCCAAACTCCTGCCGCTTGTTTTAAGCCCCAACATGAACGCAAATGAAGCCGGCGCTTTGGCTAAGGCTTTGTTAACTTTGAGCGAGGACAGGAAAATATTATTGATTGCCAGCGTGGATTTTTCTCATTATAAGGACAGCTCCACGGCAGCTGATCATGATCGGGCCAGCATAGAAACAATGGAAAAATTGGATTTTGAAAGTGTTTATACATTGGATATTGACTCACCGCCATCAATTTATACTTTAATGAAGTATAGCGAATTTAAGGGAGCGAGTTTTAAATTACTCGGAAACTCTAATTCGGCATTACTGTCGGGGAAAAGAGAACTTGAAAGCACCACCAGCTATGTGACCGGTTATTTTACAAAAGAAAAAATAAGAATGCTGTTTTTTGGCGATATGATGCTGGACAGATCTGTAAAAGACAGGATAAACGAAAACGGCTTTGATTATTTATTTGAGAAATTGGATGATATAAATTTTTTTAATAATTATGATATTGTGTCAACAAATTTAGAAGGGGCTGTTACTGATAATGGAGAGCATTACGCGCCAAGCATGGCCTATGATTTTTCTTTCAGCCCTATGCAAATTAATAGTTTGAAAAAATATAATTTTAATTTTTTTACATTGGCCAACAACCATTTTATGGATCAAGGAAAGAGAGGAGTGGATGAGACGCGGAAGAATTTGGAGCA
>DAOVXE010000041.1 GCA_030636285.1 Candidatus Falkowiibacteriota bacterium
ACGTATTATATCCGGCACCCTTGACAAAGGCACCGGATTGCTTGATGCTCTATCTATGAGACGCTCGTTAATGCCTCATAGATGTGATCTATATTAAATTGTTAATGTCCGTTTAACTTTTAACAGTTAACTTTTAACTTTTAACCTCCTGGTTAAATGTTAATGGTTAAGTGTTAATTGTTGTAAAAGAAAAAACCGCTTGAGGCGGTTGCGTAAACATCGGAAAATTAGCCAGTACATCAACCGCTATTATGTTTAATAGTTAAAATGTTATTCATATAGTATTTTAAGACTAAAATCTATGTTTATTTCTTTCTTTATCGGGTAATTAGTATTATACAGTAATAAATTTATTTGTCAAATTTTTGCACTCGTCCATGTTATAGTTGACACTATAACCCAAAATGCAAAAAATTAGAAAAAATAGGAGAAAAGCCTATGAAATAGATATTGGGATGAAAATATCTCAAAAAGATGCTAATATCAAAAGATTTTACGAATTAATTAATAAATCTATTGATATTATGCAAACTAAAGCAGAAAACAAGCTGAATCCGTTAAAACATCCATTATCTGATGAAGCTAAAAAAAGATTAAAATGGATGTATATAATTTATTTTGAATGCGATAAGAATATTACCAAGTCAGCCAGAAAAATAGGAATATCAAGACAATGGTTATCATCAATACACGGCAAATGGATTAAAGAGAACAAGGATCCGCTCTCGCTTGAGCCCGAGCCTAAGACTCCGAAAAATACCGAAAACAGAAAAAGAATTGACAAAGACATTGAAGATAAAATAATTGAAATTAAAAACGGATATTTGCAAGGCTCTTGGGGCAAAGATAAAATTCAAGCTCACCTAAAAAGAAAGCATAAGATGGAAGTCGGAGCAACAACCGTAAACAGATATCTGCATAAGCACGGGTTAATCAATGTTAAAATATCAAACAGGCTTAAAGCTTATCATAAAAAGAAAAAAGAGAAAGAGAAATTTAAGAATCGTCCGCCAAAGGACATTAAAGACTACAAGCCGGGAGCCTTAGTTGAAAAAGATGTAAAATTCATAGTAAAAATGGGACAATTCGTTAATACTGAAAAATACAAAGCCAAAGAGAACTTTTGGTATCAGCACACAGCCATAGATTCTTTTACCAGAATCAAGATAACGGAATTAGCAGGTGACATGGATAGCGCTACTGCCGTAGATACATTTAAAAAATGCGAGGATAAATTTCCATTTCAAATCGCTTGCGTAAACACAGACAACGGATCGGAAAATGAAAAAGATTTTGACAGCTATTTGAAAGAAAAAAATATCGCTCATTTTTATTCAAGAGCAGGCACGCCGACAGACAACCCAAGAGTCGAGCGCTCGCATTTAACCGATGATATTGAATTTTACAATCAAGGAAATATTTGCAAGAGTCTTGAAAAACAAATTGAAAAAAACAAAGCATGGGATGACGTATATAATAATGTCAGGCCGCATCAAGCCTTAAACTATTTAACGCCAATGGAATTTTACAGACTGTATAAAACAAACCCGGAAGAAGCGTACAAAATAGTTAAGGATTGGGAAGAATATTTAAACAAACAAAGAAAAAGACAAATGAATTCAAGAAAGATAAAAAAGAGAGAAAAAATAGATAAATTGATACAACAAATTGATGTAAGATTAGCCAAAGCTAAAAATTAAAAAGTGTCAATTATGTTCGTGGACTTGCGCATACTTAAAAAAAGAAAAAGTCCCCATGCTTAGGACAAAACAAAAAATAAAAATGAACACAGTGATTTTATTACTGTTTTGTTTTTTAGTAAGCGGCGCGAGTCTAGTTGGAGCAGCCAATGCTTCGGCTGAACTTGCGTCGCTTTCTTTTTTAGTAGATAAAGAGAAATTCCTTGACCCTGAATACCTTTATGTTGATATCGCGGTTAAGCCAAATACAAATAGTATTAATGCCGGCCTTATGGGCATAGAGTTTGATCCAGCAGCCTTGGAATTAGTTAGCGCCAGTATTGCCTCCAGCTGTCCCTTGCTGATAGGCGAATTTATTGATAATGAATCAGGCCGCGCTGACCTGATGTGTGGCTCCCCTATTGCCATAACCAATGATTTTACCATTTTTCATCTAATATTTAAGAAGAAAATAGCCGGTTTTACTAACCTTAATTTTCTCAGCCACTCCTCGCTCCTGTCCGCTGACGGCCTTGGCACCCCGGTTCCGGTCCAGATGGAGAATCATAATATATTTATTGTGAAATAATTATATTCAAGCTATAAAAATAAAAGTGTACACCCCGGTGTACACTTTTATTATAAAATAATTATACAATAAAAAACGCGCCTTACAACATCTTATTCAACTTCTTTTTTAAATAACTCTCGGCTTTGCTAAAAACGTCTTCCCCACACCTTAAATATTCGGCTGCTTCCTTGTCTGAAAAAATTCTCCCCCCGTCATATAAATCATGATTGCGTTTATTACGCATGTTATCAGCGGTTTTCTCGATCTGTTTATCGTTTAAATATCGAGATAATTTAGCGATCAGAGCAATATGGTGCCCACGACGTGACTTAACCCTAAGGCTATTAACCGCGCAAAGGGTGATAGCCAACTTTACTATCGCGTCATAACAAAAACGAAATTTTATTTCACTTCGCCTGCTATCTTGTGCAATCTGTAAATCGCGCTTAGCCGCGTCATAATATCTCTCAATTTGTTCATTAGTATAAATAAATTTAGTAAACATTTAAATCAGTTTAATCGGCTTGGATAATAAAACATTTTTAAGAAAATCATCGTTTTTGCTCCGCTTCTCATACTCCTCGCGCGTCATATCAATAATATTTATTTCCCGTCCTAAAAGTTTTTCAGTCGGCAGTACTTTCTCAGTCGCCGCTATGCTTGAATGATCACCAATGAGCAATAAATCAATATCGCTTTCTTCTTCCGGCTGGCCATGCGCGAACGAACCAAACAGATAAGCCTCCTCCATACCCTTTAAACCCTTAAGTGATTTCCACAACTTCTTGGCCAATCCGTATTTGGCTTCATAAACTTTTTTAATTTCATTTAAAAGCGGATAATCCTTATTTAAAGAATAGTGCTTTTGGTTTCCTTGTGTGTCTGAACAGAGTATTCCTTCGCCTTCTAATTCCCGGAGTTTACGAAATAGGTTGCCTGGGTCAACTTCAAGAATCCCGGCTAATTCATTAATATAATGAGTTCTTTTAGGATTAGTAAAGAAATAATCCAACACTTTAATAGTAATTTGTGAACGAAATTTAATCATATTTTATTGTAATTTCTTACAATAACTATTGTAAATTATAACAATAAATATGTCAACCCCCTAACTTAAAATTTAATAAAAATATACTTACTTCAATATCTCCTCCACATCCTGAATTTCTTTAAGGGTTTTCTTCTCGTTCTCATCAACCTTGCATTTAAGCTCTGCCTTGGCCTTGTTCTGGCTAGCCTTGGTTGAATTAACTTGTGCGAAAGCCAAGTCAATCGTCTTTTTCATTTCAAGAGAATTACGATGGAGAATTTCTTCAATCTCTTTGGTTTCTTTCTTTAGTTTTTTGCGAATCAAGAATATGATCCAAAAAATTATCAGAATAATAAGGATAATGAGGAAAAGCAGGCTGACCAAGACGGTAAAATAATTAATAACAAAATCGCCGATCATGGTAAACACCGGCGGCGACACCAGAAAAGTATGCTTTTCGCTTGGTTCACTCCTGATTCCTTTATCATTCCTTGTCTCAGCCCAAAAACTATAGCGTCCGTTAGGCAGTTTGTCATCATGAATATAAAGCCACTTGCCGTTAGCATCGCTCCTGGCGCTGGAAGTAGCGATCTGTCGGCCGTCTTTCTCAATATAAATTACTACCAATCCATTCTTAATGGCCGTGCCTTTAGCGTAAAAATTATCGCTTGATTTTAATTCTTTGGAATAATTATCAATCAGTGGCGCGTCAATCGCCTTAATAACAAACTCAACAGTTGCCATTTGCTCATTACCGGCTTTATCAATCGCTATGATAATCGCGGTATGGCGGCCCGCGCTTAAACCGCTTATCTGAAATGATTCTTTGTCCGGTGCCAGTTCATGGGCCTTTCTGTCCAGACTGCCGATATAGATCAAATATTTTGATAAACCGGATAATTCATCAGTGGTTTTAAAGCTAAGCTCAGGCCACTCGCCAATATTCGCTTCACTAGCCTTGACTTCAAAGGGCAGAGGCGGAGTTGTATCAATATTTACTTTGTAGCGCGCGATCGTGCCCCAGCGAGCAAAATCTTTAAATTTTAAATGCAAGTACCAGGCGCCATCGTCTTCTTTAGCTGAATATGTTTTTTCACTAAACAAACCGTCTGATGCCGGACCCGGATCAGTAGATAATTTCTGGTCAAAAGCAATACTTACTCCAACAACGCTTTTTGGTAATTCCCATTTAAACTCCGCGTCAGCTTCTTTGTACCACAAATCCTGGTCAGGATGAGTCAGAGAAACAATAATCGGCTTATTATAATCCGGCTCTCTAGGCTTGTCCGGCTCTCTAGGGCTCTCTGGCTTGCTTGGCGGTATTTGAACAGCGGAAAGCGTAAAACTGGCGCTGCCCATGCCGGTAATAATATTAGTGCCTTTGCCGTCATTAGCCAAAACCGCGCCGGAATTAAAATTGACGCGCGCTTCGCCGGCCCGCTTGGCCTTAAAAGTAATATTTATAATATGCCCGGCCGAGCCGTTAAAAGCCGGCGGGGGCAACCCGCCGCCGAATTTTATTACTCCGCCCGAAGCTCCAGGCTCGGTGGTCCAAAACAAAAAAATTGATCCGCCTTTAGAAACGCTTACAACGTCAAGCAGGGCCGTGTCATAACCAATTGAACCTTCGGCCGCGTTTATTACATCACCGCCGGAGTTAACCTTAACGCCAACCGTAAAAGTAGCGCCAATTGATTTGGTTCCGGACGAAGGCGAAAAATAAAGAGTGGCTTCGGCCGCTTGAGCCGGCATGGGACAAAAACTTAATCCCAAACCGAATAAAAATAATAAAAACAAAACACTATATTTGTTCCTCCTCATCTGTTTTATGACGGCTGACTTTTTTAAACAGTCTTTTGATCAGCCATATTATGAAAATGATTATAGTTATAATTATCGCGCCAAAGCCAAAACCGAAATAAACAAACCTCTCAATCGGTACGATTTCCGGCTTTTGGAATTCAATCGGCGGAACATACTCAACCAGCCTTTCATTACCGGCTTTATCAATCGCCTTGACTTTAATGATGCTGATTAAAGATTGATCCTTAAGAATATACGGCATATTAGAAATTGCCCAATCAGGAGCCGGCTTTTTCTGTCCTAATATCCGCTTCCACCAAACAGTTTTCGGCTCAACGCCGATCTCTTCGCTGGAGCGTATTTCTAATATCTCATAACGATCAATCCCGGTCTGCTTGTCAACAGTAGTATAGATAATATAATACTTGCCATCATACACGTTCTGGCTTTGCAATAGTTCAATAATAAAAGGCTCGGGTGGAATCCGGTCGTTCTTAATAAGCTTATCCCAGTCCAGTTCAGTTATTGCCTTGTCGGAAATCTTAATTTTTGTGCCGCGAGTTGCCAAAATATCCTCTGTGCCCTGGCCGTCATTTAAAAAAACCCGGGTTTTTTCGCCAAAGCTGATATTTACCTCATTACTCTCTTCCGCGTCGCTGCCGATCATTAATCCCGGAACCTTGAATATTATCCTACCGATAATATTGGAGTTCCCGGGATCGCCCGGGATCTTGCCGCAATATCCGCCCGGAATACCGCCGGAAAAATGGATAACCCCGCTTTGGTTAGACTTGCTTAATTCCGCGTCGCTGGGCCTATCCACCCAAATGCTAACAAGCGACTCTCCGGTCATAAAACTATTGGCCACCAAGCGGGTATGTGGAAATAAAATCTCGCCTTCAATCGTATTGATACAGCCGGTATTAAGATCAATCTTAACATCAATTGCAAACTCGTCCCCCGGGCCAAACACCCCTTCGTCCGGCTCCATATAAAGAACAGCTGCCCGAACAATAGAAGGAGCTAATAAAAACGCTATTATCAATAATAATATTTTTTTTGTTGTAAACATTTTAACTATAAGTTAATTAGGGATCAGTTAATTAGGGATTAACCGACTCCTAATTAACTAATTACTAATTGACTAATCACTAATTAACTAATCCCTAATCACTAATTAACTAACTAGCCTGTCCAATAGAACATCATGATGCTAAAATCAATCAAATCCACTTTTCCGTCCTGATTTTGGTCGGCGCATTCATTATCCGAGTCCCACCAAAAAAGAAGGATGGAAAAATCAACCAAATTCACGCGCGCGTCGCCGTTTAAGTCAGCCCCGGGGCAAACCGCCTCACCCCCGACCTTGCCTACATAAAAACTGACTGATTTGGAAAATCCGCTTTTAATAACATTTCCCGCCACCGCCACCTGAAACAAGGCTTTGGCTGTATGAAAATCCTCTTCCAGCGGCTCGGTATTAAAAACCAACTCCCATTTTCCGTCTTCCAGGCTTTCTGTTTCTTTAACATGCTCCTCTTCGGAATTAATATGAATATATACTTCTGTATCAGGAATAGTTTCGCCGTAAATTTTAATATCTTCGCCTTTTCTGACTGAATTTTCACTGATATCAATGGTCGGAGCGATGTAAACCCCGGTAATAGTCGTTACCGCTCCG
>DAOVXE010000066.1 GCA_030636285.1 Candidatus Falkowiibacteriota bacterium
AAGTTTCTTTTTTATACCGCGCTAGGTTCCGGGCTATGGACAATTGTTTTAGCGGTCTTCGGTTACGTATTCGGCGCTAACCAGGATATCTGGATGCAATATTATGATGATTTTAAGCACATTATTTATTTTGTTTTTGGACTGTTTGTTTTGTTAGTATTTGGGTACTGGATAATATTAATAATTAAGAAGCAAAAATTTAAAAATCCAAATGATAAAAATTAAATGATAAATCAAATAAAAAATCCAAATGATAAATAATACTTAGATTTTTGAATTTGTCATTGAATTGACATTTGAGTTTTGTCATTTGGAATTATTAACTATATTTTTTCCTTATTCCCTGTCTTAAAATTCTTTATTTCTTTTATTCCCCGTGCTTTATCTATAAACAATATTCCATCCAGATGATCTATTTCATGCTGGAATATACGCGCTAATAAACCCTGAGCTTTAATAGTGTGTTCCCTTCCTTTTTGATCCACGTAAGTACACGTGGTTTTTTTGTGCCTTTTAACGTCGCCGTATTTATCCGGAACCGAAAGACAGCCTTCCTGGCCCCATTCTTTAAGGATTGATTTTTTTGTCAGCACCGGGTTTATAATACACATTGACCCGTCCCTGGTTTCAACTATTATCATCCGGATATTTTTTCCGATTTGCGGGGCAGCCAGGCCCACCCCGTCCTTTTTTTGCATAGTTAAAGCCATGTTGCTAATCAATTTTTGAAATTCAGGCGTTTTTATACGCTCAATATCTATTTCTTTAGATTTTTTCCGCAATATTGGGTTAGGATCAATTATGATATTTAATATTTTAGACATGTATTTATTGTAAAAATTTATTATGCAATGTGTCTATCAATTACTCATGTTACGCACTTATCACGTGAAAAAAGTTATAATTAATGTAATTTAAACAAAAACGAGGATAAGAACAAGTTTTATCTTAGCATTTTTGTTTAAATTACATTAATTATAACTTTTTCTAAGGTAAAAACATTTAGTGCGTAAGGTGAGTTAATTATATAAATTATAATAACTTAATTTGCTTTATTTTACAAGCTGAATATGATAACATAGAAGTAGCATTTATTTTAAAATATGACAGATACTAATAAAATTCAGGAGCTTTGGGAGCAGTTAAAAAAACAGGGGACTGACAATGATACTCTTTGCGATCTGATCAAGACCGTGCCGTTAATCAGGGCAAAGGCCTTTGCTTTGCTTAAGGAAAAAGGGATCAACAATAATAATTTACGATTTATTATTGAGCATGTTCCTGAATTGCGTGATGAAGCCTGGGGCTTGCTGAAAAAGAATAAGCCCACCACCAATGAATTAAAAAATATAATTGAATATGTTAAGCCCTTAAGAAAAGAGGCTTGGAAGCTTTTTCTCAAAGCCAAGCCAAGTCATTTGGAAATAAGGGAAGTGGTTCGGTATGTGCGGGAATATAGATCTTTGGCCTGGAAAAAATTACTAAAGGCCAAGCCCAGAACCCAGGATTTTCTTTATATAATTCGTTTTGTTCCGGAAATAAGGGAGCAAGCCTGGAAAAAATTGTTAAAGAAAGATCCGGACGTGGATGATCTGATGAATTTGATCAAGTTTGTGCCGGAAATGAGAGAGCGGGCATGGGAAGAGTTTAAAAAAGTCAGGCTGGGCAATGATATGCTTCGGCGGGTTATTATTGAGGTGCCGGAATTGCGGGAAAAAGCCTGGCAGGATCTACAAGAACAAGGCGCCAGCAACGATGACCTGTGTTTTATAATGAAAGATGTTAAGGAATTGCGCCACGAAGCCTGGGCCGAATTTTATAAGAGAGAGGCCACTGGCGAGGATCTGCGTTTTGTTATAAAAAATATAAGATCCTTGCGCGGTGATGCCTGGCTTAAATTAATAGATGAAGGGGCGACTAACGATGATCTTTGTTTTGTTGTTAAGGATATTCGTTCGCTTAGACAAGAAGCCTGGGAGCGGCTGCGCGAGCAAGACCCAAGCAGGAACGAGCTTGAATTTGTGGTTAAATACGTGGAAGAGCTGCGAGGTGAAGCGCAAGAGTTGATCAATAAAAAAAATAAGATTACCTTGGAGCAGTTTAAAAAAGTATCAAGCTAAAATGAAAGATAATTTTCAACAACTGGGAGATATATTCAATGCCAAGAAAACCGCGAAAGCGCCGGCTTATCAGTGGCAGGATTTGGCGCTTAGGGTAATTAAAGAATTGCGTGTTCCGAATTTTAAGCGCAGCGCGGTTTTTAAGGTCTGCAAAGAGAATCCAAAACCGGTTATTGAGCAGGCATTAAATGACACTAAAGAACTATGTAAAATAGGGAATAAGTGGCAATATTTTTTTAAGGTTATTTCCGTTTTATAATTTATGTTAGACAAAATATTTAAACCGAAAACAATCGCCGTGATCGGCGCCAGCGACAAAAAGGAAAGTGTTGGTTATTCGCTAATGGATAACTTGATCAATTCAGAATATGACGGCATTGTTTATCCGGTCAACATTAAGCGTGATAAAGTCCATAGTATTAAAGCCTATAACAGCGTTAAGGATATACCGGATCAGGTTGATCTGGCGATCATTGCCACCCCGGCTAAAAGCGTGTCTCAGGTTATGCTTGAGTGCGGTGAATCAAAAGTAAGCGGCGCGGTGATAATTTCCGCCGGATTTAAAGAGGTTGGCCGGGCAGGGGAGAAGATGATGCTGGAAATACTTAAAATAGCCAGAAAGTATGACATGAGAATAATCGGCCCGAATTGCCTGGGATTTATGCGTCCGGATTCACACTTGAACGCTACTTTTGCTTCCACGGTTGCTCTACCTGGTAAATTAGCCTTTATTTCCCAGTCCGGGGCGCTGGGGACAGCCATTCTTGACTGGTCAATTAAAAATAATGTCGGTTTTCGTTATTTTGTTTCCGTTGGTTCAATGGTTGATATAAGTTTCGCGGATCTAATAGATTATTTTGGCGAGGACCCGGAAGTAAGCAGTATTTTGATATATATGGAATCATTGAAAGACGCGCGGCATTTTATGAGCGCGGCCCGGGCGTTTAGCCGGCAAAAACCGATCATTGTCCTTAAGTCCGGGCGAAGTGAAGCCGGATCAATCGCCGCCAAATCGCATACCGGGGCTATTACCGGTAATGACGCCATATTTGACGCGGCCTTTGAACGCGCCGGCATAATCCGGGTTGATACGGTTGTCGGCCTTTTTCATACCGCCAAATCCCTGGCCATGCAGCCCCGGCCTCGCGGCCCGCGTATGGCGGTAATTACCAATGCCGGCGGGCCCGGGATCATCGCGACCGACGCTCTGGTTTATTCCGGCGGCGAGACCGCTAAACTGGAGAAAAATACTATCAGCCAATTAGATAAATTTTTGCCCGCGGCCTGGAGCCGAAATAATCCAATAGATATTCTCGGGGATGCCACTGCTGAACACTATCAGAAAAGTATGGAAATAGTGCTTAAAGACAAGAATGTTGATTCTGTGTTGATAATACTAACCCCCCAGTCCATGACTGACCCGACAGCGGTAGCTAAAAGTTTAACTGAATTGGCCAAAGGGAGCCAAAAAACCATTTTGGCCGCCTGGATGGGCGGCTACGCGGTGGCTAAAGGCAGGGAAGTTTTGGAAAAAGGCAATATTCCGGTATATCGCCAGCCGGAAGACGCTATAAATTGTTTTATGAATATAGTAAGTTATTCACGTAATCTGGAAAGCCTTTATGAAACTCCGGCGACTATACCGCACGCTTTTAACCCAAAAATAAAAGCCAATCGTGAATTACTGGATAATATAATCAAGTCCGGCCGCGATATTCTTACTGAGGCCGAAGCCAAAGAATTTATCGCCAATTATGAAATACCAATAGCAAAGAGCGCGATTGCCAAAACAAAAAAACAAGCCGAGGTAATGGCAAAAAAGATCGGTTTTCCGGTTGTTATGAAGATCCTTTCACCGGATATTCTTCATAAAACAGATGTCAACGGAGTTAAGCTGAATATTAATTCAAAAATTGAGGCCGGTAAAGCCTTTGATAACATAATGGCAGGCGTTCGCGCTAAAGAACCGGATGCGTTGCTTAATGGAGTATTTATAGAAGCCATGGTTAAGAAACGATACGAGATATTGATCGGCTGTAAAAAAGATTTGATTTTCGGTCCGGCTATTGTCTTTGGTATGGGCGGGGTAGCGGTAGAGGTTTTTAAAGACACGCGTATTGGTTTGCCGCCCCTGAACATGGCTTTGGCGCACAAAATGATAAAAGATAC
Source organism: Candidatus Falkowiibacteriota bacterium (assembly GCA_030636285.1). Next base: position 4,290 of record DAOVXE010000066.1, read on the forward strand.
GCGCGTTTATAAACTGCTTAAAGGCTATCGGGGTATGCCTGGCGTTGATATTACGGCAATTCAGTTTTTATTATATAAATTCGCTTATCTTGTATCGGATTTTCCTGAGATAAAAGAAATTGATATCAATCCGTTCGCGGTTGATGAGCATGGCGGCATTGTTTTGGACGCGAAAGTTATTTTGGATAAAGCCGTAATAGGCAAAAAAATCAAGCCTTATTCTCATCTGGTAATTTCGCCTTATCCCAAAGAGCATATATCAAAATTTACAATGAAAAATAAAAAGAAAGTTATGATCCGCCCGATCCGCCCCGAGGACGAGCCAATGGAGGCGGAGCTGTTTAAAACCTTTTCTAAAGAAACCGAGCGCCACCGTTTTTTCGGTCCGATCAAAGAAATAAGCCATGAGCTTTTGGAACGTTATACGCAGATTGATTACGCGCGCGAAATGGCCTTGATCGCGGAAATGAAGATAAAAAATCAGAAAAAAATGATCGGCGTGGTTCGTTTAATTGGCGACCCGTATGGCAGGAAGGCCGAATTTGCCATTGTGGTCGGCGATCCCTGGCAGGGACTTGGGCTGGGAAAGCATTTTAGCGATTTGATCCTGAAGATCGCCAAAGACCGTGGCTACAGAAAAGTGTTTGCCAAATATTATAAAGACAATAAAATAATGGAGCATATTTTCAAGCAGCACGATTTTAAAATAAGCGATTTTGATCGGAAAACCAAGTATGCCGAATTAATGTTGAAATCATAATATTTTATTTAGAAAATATTTGTTTTTTGTGTTATAATGTTAATAAGATTATTATAAATATTATATTTTATAAATAAAT
>DAOVXE010000147.1 GCA_030636285.1 Candidatus Falkowiibacteriota bacterium
GATATTAGCGAAACGATTATTGTTAATATATTCAACCATTGCCGCCAGGCTGGTGGATTTGCCGCAGCCTGTCGGTCCGGTCAAGAGGATCAAGCCTTGCTTTAAATCAAGTAAATTATAAATTATTTTGGGCATGCCGATTTCATCCAGGCTGGGAATGCGGCCGGCAATGATCCGCGCCACCAAGCCCATATTGCCTTTTTCAAAGCGCAAGTTGATCCGATAACGAGAGCTGTCCACGGCAAGTCCGATATCCAGTTCTTTGCTGGTTTTAAAGCGTTCCATGTCATTGGCGCTTAATATTTGGCTGATCATAGTTTCCATTTCTTTGGCTGTTATTTCTTTTCTGTCTTTCAGATATTTTAAATCCCCGTCAATCCTGATAACCGGCTGTATCCCTGCCACCAAGTGAAGGTCTGAAGCTTTTTTCTCGGCCGCGATTTTAAGCAGTTCTTTTATAGTCATATAGTTACGAGTTACGAATTAATTACAAATATTACGAATTACGAATTAATTACAAATATTACGAATTACGAATTTTTGCTACGAATATTACGAATACACTAATTAAATTCAAATTTCGTAATTCGTAACTGTAATTAATTATATCATAATAAATAACTCCCGTCATTGCCGGGAGTTATTTATTATTTTTTTGCTTTTCTTTATTCGTAATATTCGTAATAATTCGTAATTCGTAATCACCATTTTTTTTCCTTTAGGCCTTTTCCGGCGGCATCCACCTGAGCTTCTTGCTTGCTGGATCCTTGTCCGCGGCAAACAAGTTCATCGCCCAGATATAAACCGACTTCAAAAATTTTATCATGGTCAGGTCCGGTTTCACTAAGTACCTTATAATGCGGAGTTGTTTTGTGAAGCGCTTGGGATTTTTCCTGAAATTTTGATTTGGGATCAAGATATAATTCGTTTTCCAAAATATTTTCCAGCTTGGAAATAATTTTGCTATGCACAAATTCGGAAGATTTTTTAATGCCCTGATCCAGATAAATGGCGCCGATCAAAGCTTCAACCGCGTTGGCCAGTATATACTGCCTGGCCTTTGAATTACTATCCTTGGCTTCTCCGCGGGAAAGATAAAGATTACCTTCCAATTCTATTTCTTGCGCAACCAGAGAGAGCATTTTAGAATTAACCAGACTGGCGCGCCAATTGGTTAGATCACCTTCCGGAGTTTCAGGAAATTTAATAAACAAATATTCGGTTACTATAATTTCAAGCACCGCGTCGCCCAAAAATTCCAGGCGTTCATTATGCGGCAGGCCAAAATCAGGATTTTCATTTAAATAAGATCGGTGAACCATTGATTGGCGAAGTAGGTTTATGTCTTTAAACTTAACACCAATCCGCTTTTCAAGCTGTTTAAGATCATTCATATTTTTTATGAATGGCTATATTGTGATATCGCTATATATTAGACTCACTGCATAATAATTTACTACTGCAATTTCCATATTTCGGTAAATTTTTCTTAAAAATTATTGGCCTATATTACAACATAAGCAAAAAATTTTTAAGAAAAATTTCCTCGAAATCTGAAAATTTCGCTACGCAACTTATTATGCAGTGAGTCTATTAAACCGACAATTATTGCCGGCCATATAACTATATAACCATATAACCATAATTATTATTCGTATGTCCCGTCCCGAGTTCTCGGGATAGTGCGGGTCCCGCGCTAGCGGGATAACTTTATTTTTTCTCTTTCTCGCCCTCCTTAAGTATGTCCTTATAAATCGCGCCCAAAACCCCGTTGACAAATTTACCGCTTGATTCCGAGCCAAATGTTTTAGCGATCTCAATCGCTTCATTGATCGCCACCTTTGCCGGTATTTCATCATTAAAAATCAATTCATACACTCCGATCCGAAGTATATTCCGGTCAACAATAGTTATCTGCTCCAACGGCCACTCGGTAGCGTACTTGGCAATATAGGCGTCAATCGCTTCTTGGTATTTAAGGACGCCGTTAATAACATCATGAACAAAACCATGGTCATCAAATTGGGGGGCAAAATTTTTAAACACATTGGCTGTTAAAGACTCCAGATTAACTTCTTTTTTACCGCGAAAATCCCAAAGAAACAGGGCTTGCATCGCGATAGTGCGAGCTAAATGACGGTTAGACATAAAGAACTAAAAAAAACAAAAGACGCGTTATTTTTCGCTTTTTGCTTTCTTTTCTTTTATTTTAATAACTTCTTTGCCTTTATACGCGCCGCAAAACATACAGGCGGTGTGCGGCCTTATGCTTTGGCCGCATTGGCCGCATTTGGTTAAGGTTACGGTTTTAAGAGCGTGGTGTGAACGACGCCGTCCGGCCGAACCGGAAGTTCTTCTTTTCTTAGGTACAGACATATTTTATTTTTAAACTCTCAAACGTTTAATAATTAATTTATAATCTAATATAATCAGATTCAGTATGAAAAGTCAAGTTTTAAAAAATATAATGCTTAAAACATTAACAACATTTAATTTAACTACTATGGAAATAAATAAGTTTATATATAAATAAAAATATAATCAAGATAATTATTTGTCGTTCTTTTTTATGTATAAAGGTATCTCAAATTTTCTATTTTTGTTAAAGTACGGCAGAAAAGTTTGAATCAAGCCTTTTAACCGGGCAATAAAAATTTTATTTTGAATACAATAAAACAAATATCTGGTTTCTTTTATCGCGGACAAAATTAACATAATTATAAAATTAAGTTCTTTGCCAATAACTTCAGTTTTATTATTTTGTAAAGATTTCATAAAATCATAAATATTTTTGCCCCTGACTATTGTCAGGCTTCGCCCAATTTCAAACGAAAAATGCGCGTCAGTCCCGGCTATCATTGTAATTTGTTTTTCTTTCGCAACCATCATTGCTTTTTCATTGGCCTTTCTTCTAATAAAACTGTTAATTCCTTCTATTAAATCTACCTTACCCCAAAAATTCTTTTCCCGCACCGTCCTTAATCCGACAAACGCCTTTACAAAAGGATGCGGTAAGCTTACCAAACAATTAAATTGGCGCTTGCAGTCAAGCAACTCGGAAAATGTAAGCCTAATTCTTTCAAACGGATCTCCTACTTTATTTGGTAAAATAATTATTTTATAAAATTTAATTAATTCTTTTACCTCCCAAAAATAAAATACAACATGCGTACCA
>DAOVXE010000055.1 GCA_030636285.1 Candidatus Falkowiibacteriota bacterium
AAACAATATTAGCGAAATCGAATGTTACTATAAAAAATACTGTTTTAAAAAGTGTCAAAGTTTAGTCAAATACTTAATTTTATAATCTAATCCGGCTCAAAAGGATTGTTTTTGCCGGTCGGCACGCGGCTTGGATCAGTTAATACAATGGAATAATCTTTAAACTCTTTAAAAACATTACTGCTAAAAAGGCTGATGTCCAGCTTCTTATTTGCCAGCTGCTCTTGCGTGATTACTCTGCTGGATGTGCTAAGTAAATTAAAATCAATATCAAACCGCACTAACACATATTTTTTAACAACAAAATAACCGCCGACAAGCAAGACGACAATCAGCCACAATGAAAAAATTCTATTTTTATTATGATGGGCGGTAGATGAAAACATAATCTATTTTATATAATAAGTCGTTAATTCCACGGCTAAAGAATTATCGTCCGGAGAAAAAGCGATAGTCTGGACATCAATCAAGCGCAAGCTGTTTTCAAACGCGCTTAATACTTGCTTAAGGCTGCGATAATCCACTCCGCTAAAGCCTAAAGACATCTCAATTTCCTGAATTGCCCTTTCCTCGCTTTCTTTCAAAACCAAAGTGTTGCGTTTTTTCTTATCTTCATTAATTGATGCCGCATTTAAGGTAATTCCAATATGTTTTGCTAAATTATCCATATAAGCAAAAAGTTCTTCCTGGTCATACTCTTCCGGTATCATTTTATTAATTGCTTCTTTGTCACTTACGGAAATACTATTGTATGACTCCTGATAAGATTTTAATCTGGTAATATATCTCTCCATTACGACTTTATCGTTTTCCTTTTCTTCAATTGTAAGCTGAATGCCTTTTACAATGTTATTGTATTTTGGCCGAAGAATATATAAAAAACCAACAGCAAGTATTAATACAACAACAATAACCGCGATAAGGTTAAAAAATTTATACGCGTTTATTTTTATCAGCTGTATATATTTCTGACTAACAGCCGCTTTTTGCTCTTTTTCATTGTCCATATTTAAATAAAGCTGGCTTTAATATTACATTTAACGAAAAGCTAACTTCTTTTTCGCTTATTTCTTTTTCATCCTCTTTAAGTTTAGTGGCGATCGTTTGCCCGCCGGCAAGCACCCAGGCATCAATCACTTTGTCATTATTTTTAAGCACTCTAACCTGGTCAAAAATATCAATATATTCTCCTGCCTTTATGTTAAACGCGTACTCGCCGCTAGTCCCTCCGGCAAAACCGCCCAAGACCACGGCTTTGGTAATAATATTCTTCTCTAAAAAATAAAAAAAATTTGTCCAATATATATGCTTGTCAAGCAAACCGGAAACAAACTTTAATTTTTGCTGAAAATCATCCACTTCTTTTACGGTTTTCTCAGCCTCTTTGATCTGCCCTTCCAGCTCGGCAATTACACCGCCAAGCTTGGCGGCCTCGTGTTTGGACTTATACTCCCACCCCAACAGGGCGAAATAAAAACCGCCGATAATAATTACCAGGCTTAACAGCATATAAAACATAAAGAACTTTTTATCGCTCCAGTCAATAATAGTAGTGATCTCACCCTGAATTAAATTAGTCTTTATAATTTTGGGCGATTTCCAGCCTCCTGACGATAAAAATGTTTTCATTACCGCCTTTTTAGCATTTGATAGGCTAATATTGTTTTTCTTTTCAGGAACAGCTTCTTTTTCTTTTGATTTTTTATCCAGCACCATTTCTGCATGCCCAAAAGAGTTGGTGCTGGATTTATTTTCATCCGCGGTTTTTGGCTTAATATCAACCGCCTTCTTTATGGTAAAATTGGCTTTGATCTTTTTCTCAGGCTTTTTATCCGGACTATCTTTTATCACAACATTATCCTGCCTTGTTTCATTCTCATTTTGTTTTGCTAACTGCCAATCAGCCGCGGCCTTTTTCTCGTTAATAAAATCATTTGACACCTCTTTTTCAGCCTCTTGTTTAGAAAATATTTTTTTAAGAGGCGACAAAAAAGATTCTCCATCATCTGAACCGCGATTTTGTTTTAAATTATTTTGCGCCATAAATCTCTTGTTATTCAAGTTCCCGCAAGGCCAAGCCGATCGCGACCGACATCCGCGGACCTATTTCCTGAAGCAAGGGGCGAAGCTCCTCGGGATATGACACTCTTGCCCATGAATCACCAATTATAACTTTCATATCCAAAATTTTACCTAAATATTTAACCAGATCCGGCAACAAGGCCGACCCGCCGGATAAAATCACTTTTTCCGTCTTTTTATTATTTTTATTCTGAAATAAATTGATCGCGTACTTGATCTCATTAACCACCGGGGCGATCGTGTCGCTAACAAGCCTGGGGATCTCGCCGTCCTGCTCTTTGAACCGGCTGATCCCAAGATCGTATTTTAATTGCTCGGCCTTTTCATCGTCAATCCCAGCATGCCTGCTCAGGGCCTTGGTGATAGTAATGCCGCCCACGTCAATGCTCCTGTTTAACATTGGAATTCCTTTATCAATTATTGACACATCAGTGGTGGAGGCTCCGAATTCCACTATCATAACCGTTGATTTATCATTGCCAACCAAAGATCTGATCAATGAAAAAGTTTCGGTTTCCAGGCTTAATAAATTAAGCTTGGCCTCTTTAAAAATTTCTATATACTTTTTAACCAAAGTGCGGGGCGCGCCGGTTAAGAGCACTCTTGTATTTTGTTTGTTGCCCTTTTTATCTTTTTCTTCATTAATTTGCTTCCAGTCCAAAATCATATCTTCCAAAGGCAAGGGAATCACTTTTTTCGCTTCCCAATGAACAGCCGCGGAAATGTCTTTTTTGGAAACATTGCTTAAATTTAAAACTGACGAAAACACTGAAAAAGTCGGCAACGCGGAAACCGCGCTATTGCCGCCGGCACCGGCCTCGTCACGGATCTTATTAATAATATCAGCCGCGGCAGCGCAGTTATTCTGCCAATCGGTTTGGTCGGAATTATCCTGTTCGCTAAAACCATAAGTAAGCAAACGGATATCTTTACCTTCTTTTTTTAATTCAACTAATTTTATGCTCGTGCTGCCGATATCAATCCCTAAATAGGATTGAGCGGGTGTAAAAAATCCCATATTATCTTAAAATACTTTGACATTATTAAGTAGAATGTTATATAATTAAAAAAGGTGGAATATAAAAAAATTACCCACATCTTTTGTTTATATTATAACACAAATTATCTTAGGGCTCAAGCAAAAATAACATGCTCAAATTCGCTCAGATTTACGCCAGATTGGTTTGAAAAAAATTGAAAGATATTGATATATATTGAGAGTTTTTTCAAATCAAGGTGGCGTAAATATGAGATGAAATTGTGAAAGTTATTTTTGCTTGAGCCCTAAATCCACAAAATATGGAAGACTGGCCAAAATATTTAAAAATTTTAGCGATTATCGGCTTTGCCTTAATAGTAATTATTATCGCTCTGATAATATACTTTTTATTTTTTCGCGCCGGATTCTCTCCGACTCAGCCTGCCGATACAACAACTACCACTCCCATAATCGGCGGTTTGCCCGGCGCGAAAGAGGGCGATGGGCAAATAATTGGCTCTGGCGCGGACGGACAATTGCCCGGGCAAGGCGCTGCTGTTCCCGGCGCAAAGGTTAGCCCGATAGCTCGCGGTGGAATAACAAAGACAACGGAGCTTAACAATACCCCGAGCCTGGGCGCGACCATGGATTTTGGAGGAAGTGATATACAATACTTTGACCCAAATACTAATAAATTTTATCGTTTGGACAAAGACGGCAACAGCGAATTGCTTAGCGAAAAAACCTTTCATAATGTTTCCCAGGTCACCTGGTCTCCCAAAAAAGACAAAGCAGTACTGGAATACCCTGACGGCTCAAATATTGTCTATAATTTTACTACCGCTTCCCAAGTTACTCTGCCTAAGCATTGGGAAGATTTTAATTATTCCCCGAACAGTGATCAATTGGTATTAAAAAGCATCGGTCTTGACCCAAGCAACCGCTATTTGGTAATAGCCAACGATGACGGAACCAGAGTCAAGGCGATTGAACAGATCGGCCTAAACGCCGATACGGTTTATCCCAGCTGGTCAAGCAACAACCAGATAGTCGGCATGTACACCAAAGGGATCGGTTTTGACCGGCAGGAAGTTTTCTTTATGGGCCTTAATAATGAAAATTTTAAATCCACGGTTATTGAAGGCCGCGGATTCCAGTCCCAATGGTCGCCTAAAAGCGATAAATTGTTATATAGCGTTTATTCGGAAAAAAACGATCTTAAACCTAATTTATGGATAGTAAACGCCGAAGGCAACAATATCGGCACCAGCCGCAAGAGCCTGGGCGTGGAAACCTGGGCTGACAAATGCGCTTATAGCAGCGCTTCCACGATCTACTGCGCGGTTCCGGAAAATCTGCCAATCGGCGCCGGGCTTTTCCCTGAAGCGGCTAAGGGAAGCAGAGACAAGCTGTATGAAATTAATACTGACACTGGCTTAAAAAAACTAATAGCCGACCCGGACGGGGATTATCGGATGAGTGAATTAATGATTTCTGATAACGGCTTTTATTTATATTTCGTGGATGAAAATACCGGACGGATAAATAAGATAAAGTTAAAATAATTAAAAAAATGTCATTGCGAGGCCGAAGGCCGTGGCAATCTCGTGAAAGAAGCTTTTATCACGGGATTGCCACGAAGCTTTGCTTCTCGCAATGACAGATTTAAAATTCCTTTCCCTCTAAGAAACAATATGGATTCTTGGAGGCTGCGTGATCACGCGCGTTATGGGCGTGATTTTATTTTGGATATACTATTTCCGATTTCTTGTTTAGGCTGTTCTAAACCTGATGTTTGGCTTTGCCCCAAATGTTTTAGATCACTGCCAATCAGCAGCCGGCACAGTTGTCCGCAATGCGGGCAAGCAAACAAAAACTCGACCTATTGTTCTAAATGCTCTAACAATTTTTATTTAAACGGTATTTGGGTAGCAAGTGATTATAACAATCCCCTTTTAGCAAACACAATAAAAAAATTTAAATACAATTTTATTAAAGACTTGCGCCGCCCCCTGGCATTATTATTGGCTCTTTACCTGCGGCAAATACTTAATCAATTTCGTTTGACCAATCAAAATTTAACCGGCGGCAAGATCTGGAAGAAATTCTCGCGCCTTGATAGCTGCCCAAAATTAATATTAAATTTTTCTGAAACTCTGGTAATAAACGTGCCTTTGCATAAAAAACGCTTTCAATGGCGCGGCTTTAATCAGGCAAAATTGCTAACAGACAGCCTTAGCCAGCGCTTTTTTCTTGGCCAAAACTCAGACAATTTAATCAGAAAAAAACATACCAAAGCCCAAGCTAAACTAAACAAACAAGAACGCCAAAGCAATGTGCTTGATTCTTTTGCCTGGACCGGGCATAATTTAGACGGCCGCCACATCCTCCTGATAGACGATGTCGCCAGCACCGGTTCAACCCTGAACGAATGCGCCAAAGCGCTGAAAAAAAACAACGCCGGCGAAGTCTGGGGACTGGTCGTGGCCAGGGGATAAAAAATAAGTGCGTAAGTCCTAATTAAATAACTCACCTTACGCACTAAATATTTTTACCTTAGAAAAAGTTATAATAAATGTAATTTAAACAACAATGCTAAGATAAAGCTTGTTCTTATCCTCGTTTTTGTTTAAATTACATTTATTATAACTTTG
>DAOVXE010000024.1 GCA_030636285.1 Candidatus Falkowiibacteriota bacterium
TAAAAGAATCTCAATTTAAAGACAGAAAAAATAAATCGCCGTTGGAATTAGCCAGCTGTGAATTGCCTAAAATTCATAATTGGATTAAGTTTCTTTATGGGAATTATCCAAAATTACCAACCTAATCTCCTACCAGTGCCTTAATTTTATATATAATTCACCTAAGTGGAACAAGTTAATTTTCGGCGGCGGAACAGCTTTAAAAATAATTGGGAAGACCGCGCGATTGTCTGAGGATTTAGATATGGACTATCTTGGCGGAAAATTTGATTCTGATAAATTTTTGTTGGATTTGATAGGATATTTTAAACAATTAGGATTTGACAACCTTAGTTACGCATCCAGGCAGAATGGCAAGATCATAATTCTAAAATTTCCAGTACTGCAAAAATTAGGTTTTGTTAAAAATGTAAAATCCGAAAGTGATTTGCTGTATTTAAAAATAGAAATAGAAAAAAATAAATATTCTGCCTATGGCATAAAAGCGACGCCAATAACTAGAAATAATTTGTTTTTTGTAGTAAAAAATTATGACCTGGAGACATTATTTGCCAATAAGATAGGCGCGATACTGGGAAGGAAGGATAAAATTTTCCAGGATAAATTTGATTTTAAGGGACGGGATTTTTATGATTTAATTTGGTTTTTAAAAAATAACATTAAACCAAATCTAAGCAGAGTAAAACAAATTATTAAAGCCGAGCAAGGCAAGGCAATAAAAAATTATGATGATGTTTGGAAATTAATTCAAAAAAGAATAAAAAGTATTGATACAAAAGGAATTTACGCTGATATGAAAAATTTAACAAAATCACCGGAAGGAATAAAACAGCTGGCTGATAATTATTTGGATATTTATAATGATTTGATTGATAAGTTAATGGCGCCGCTTTTAAATAATCAGAGAAAATAAACAATATATAATTAATGTAGCATCCATTATATCATTAATTAAAAATTTAATTTTTATATATCACGTTCCAGGATTAAATATAGTAAAAAATTTTAACAAATTTATGTCAAATGAAATAAAAGTGGGGATTATTATTACTAACAATCAAAATAAAATTTTACTTCTTAAAGAAAAAATTAAAAAGAAACCAACTCCTTTATGGAACATTATAAAAGGTAGTTATGGCGACACAGATCAAGAAACTATTTTCGAAACAGCTATAAGAGAATGTCAGGAAGAAGCCTGTGTTAAGGTTGTTCTTACCGGCTCATCGGGTTGCTATATAGCGCAAAAAAAAGATAAAATAAGCACTATAATAACTTTTATAGCCAAAATTATTAAAGGTACTCCATGTCTGGCAAAAGAAAATGAGCAATTACTGAGGAACGAAAATATCAGTGAACTAAAATGGTTCAGCATAGAAGAGATATTAAAAATGAAAAATGAAGAATTCATATCTAACAGAATTTACATTATTATTCAAAACTGGATAAAAGGAAATCATTATCCTTTAGACATAATAAAACAGGTAGAAATGTAAAAAATAAAAAGCCTTTTCTTTTGTGAAAAAGGCTTTTGGTTTTCAATAAAATAATTAAGAATGTCAAGCCCTGATTTAATTGAACTATTATTTTTTTAAAATTTTTCCATTATAAATTAAATTATATATTAATTCATTTTTATAAAATATTTTCTCCTCACCGAAAAATTTTTCTATACCGCCCTGAACATTATTTGTATATTTATATTCCTTATCAATTAATTTTTTTGGACCGCGAAACGGTTTGTCTTTCGGAATTTTTTTAAGAGCTTTTCTTAAAAAAGCATAAATATCATCAACAAATATTTTATTTGATAAAATTTTGCCTTCATATTTCATTTTCCAAATAACTTTATTATTTTGCAAAACATTTTCTTCTCCATTAAATTTTTTATGTCCTTTATATCTGTCACTATATTTAAAATTGCCGTCGCTGAATACATATTCTTTTATTCCACCAGAAATAATCTTGGCTTTATTCTCATTGCCAGATGCGTAAGTATTTTTTTTCGCGTTTATTAGAAATTGTTTTAATTTTGCAATATCCATATTAATAATAATAGCAAATATTTATTTTTTGAGCAAAATAATACCGCCGGAATAGTAATCACTCCGGCGGTGTTGTTAGTGCCTATAAAAACCTTTTAATAATTACAGCAAAATTTCACTCGCTATACTATTCAACATAATAACTCAAATTTATTATAATAATAAGAAAAAGTAAAATTATTGTATAAAGCGCATGCCTTGGCTGGATGCGCTTTTTTTATGTTTACAAAATATTTATAATCAAAAATTGTAAATATTAGCCAAAAATTTGCGTCTGCTATTGACGTTTTTTTTATTTTAACTCTATTTAACAATTTTTTTGTTATAAATCAAACTATGCGTTAATTTTTTTTGTACCCTCTTTTGTTATTACAAATAAAAAAATAAAAAGCTACAGACACAATACTGTTAATAAAAAAGCTGACCCCGTATAAGCGGTCAGCTATTTTGTTATAACCTTGTTTAGTTATGTTATTTTTTTTCTTTCTCCTTTTTTATTTTCTTAATGTTGAAAGCATATCTCGTAATTCCTGCAAGGCACCGCTGTCTGAGGCAGATAAACCTCCCTGCTCACTATCAGATTTGGCGCGGTGTATTTGCCTGTTTGCAACAATCATATCATACTTTTTTTCTTCAAGGTATTTTATGATTAATGCGGCAATTTCACCGTTAATTGGCGACAAAATAACTTGAAGCTGAGGATGAGAACCTTTGTTCCCAAACAACTCCAGCCTTCCGTCCGGTTGCTGATAGTACCAAATTAGCGGTGAGCCGTCAGGGGCAAAAAAACGCAAATTATTATGCGGTGTAATCCGCTTGAATTCTCCGGGGCCGTTATCCATTGTATGTTTTATTGCAATCATCTCTTTTGAGGCGGGAATGACCTCGGTTCCATATTGGGGATGAACTTTCCAATTGCAAGAAATGCCAGAATCATATTTTCCCTCCACAGGATTCCAGGCCATACATTTTTTTGCGCTACCGTCGGGATTAAAAACAAAATCTTGATTGGCAATATATGCGCCAAAAAATATTAGCGCAAAGACCAAACCGCCCACCAAATAACCTAAACGGCGCTTTCGTGTGTTTAAGGTAAAAATTAATGGTGAAACATAATTTATAAAGATCAAACCCAGAATAATTGTAGCAATTCGCGCCAGCCAAATATCAATGTTCATGTTCGTGGCAATGCTCTTAACAATGTTATCAAACAAAAAGAGAAACGCCAGAACATTGCCGTACATGACCAGTCCGGCCAGTAGAATCAAACCTAGAAATATTATGATCAACAGCGCGCTTAAACCAATCCGCCTTTTTAATGCTTTAGGAGCCTTTTTAATCGTTTCTAATAATTTATTGGTTTTCATTATTAACCTCTCTTTCTTCAAAAGTTTATTTGGAATTAAATTTTAAATATTGACCTTCTTCACCGACAAATGCACCACATTTCAATTTTGCAGATTCAATATAAGAAAAAATGTAATATACTCTTTTTTGTTCCCCCTTAATAATTTTTATCCAACGATCTCTCCGCCCCACTATTCCATAAGCGCCTATTATATTTATTGGATCATATTTTATTCCTCTGGAATCTATTAAAGATCCGTATATATTTATTGTTTCTCTACTATTATCAGTAGTAGTATATACGATTCCCAGTATAACATATGGCTTAATCAAAATTATCTTTTCAATACTCATTAAATAGCGTAATCTAAAACTCTCCCAGTACTCCCCTTTATGCATATCACCCGCAGGGTTTAAACAGTCACGTTCAATATTGTAATACCAATCAAAATTCATCTTCCCGTTTTTAATCATTTTAATAATCCGAAAATTATTAAAATATTTTTCTTTTTTGATAATTTCCTTTGATTCAAATTTTAACTTATTATTGTCAGCTAAAATATCTTTCCAAATTTCCTGCTGTGAAGCCAACTCATTTGAATCAACATCAATAATCAGTTCATCGGCGTATGGCAAATACTCATTAATCACAAAATCAATTTCTTTAATCAATTCATAAAGTTTTTTTTGATCAAGAATTTCAGCCACCAAAAGATCATTTTCGGTTTTCTGAGTCAAGAATAATACTTCCTCACCTCCCAGCGACAAAGCCCTTTGGAATTCCATAAGCTTGGCCAAATAGGCTTGTTTTTGCTGAATAAGTTTTAAATTATATTTGATTCTTGGGTGGTTAATTGCCCTTGAATAGGAATTTAATCCTTCTTTTTGAGTAATAGATTGAATTTCGGCTTTCAGATTATCAATTTTGCCCGTAAAATTCTCGTGAAGATAAAGCATTTCTTCTCTCTTACTTTCCAATCTTTCATTCAGATCAGAAAGCCGATCAAAACGTTTTTGCAGTTTTTCCCTCGGATTATCAACATTCTGCAGTTTTTCCCTCGGACTATCATCACTAAAAAAGTCACAGGCCATTAGACTAATCAGGCAAGCCACAATTACTAAAATCTTTTTTTTCATTGTCATCACCTCATACCTTTTGTTTAATTTACAATTTCTTGCCATAAAGTCTCTAAAGATTTAAAGCGCAAACGCGATTGGTCAATGATTTTGTCATCGGCGTATGGTTGGTATTGTTTCAAGACTTTGTCAATTTCAACCAACAAACGCTCTACTTCGGTCTGACCCAAGGTTTCAATCATCTGTAAATCCGTATAAGCTTCGTCCATTTTGATAGTCAGCTCATTTATTCCGGCTACCAGCTGTTTATCAATTACTATCAATTGTTCAGAGTAAGCTTTTTTTCTTTGCAGTAAACGAAGTTGTCCGCCAACGGTTTGGTCGCGAAGAGACTCTGTAAAAGACAGGCGAGAATCTTTAATGCGTTTTTCCAGGTCGCGAATGTCAAACTTGAATCCTCCCAAAGATTCAAGCACTTTAATTTTTTTTGCCTGAATGTTTTGATCAAGATTGTACATATCGCGAATACGAATTTTTAATTCATTTTCCGTGCCGTTTCCGGTTAAATCCTCTACTTTTGCAATTGCCTTAATTTCTTTTTGCTTTTGAGTTAAATATAATTCATGTTGGCCTTTTTCTGTTTCAAGATAGGCTAAATGCATTTTATGTCGGATGTATTTTGGTATGCTATGTTCCCAAGTGGCGATTGACGGAAGTAAACCGAATATCAAAGCAAGCGCAAAAAGAAATCCCGCCATCCCAGCGCCTGGAGGAACTAGATCTTTTGACCATTCCGCATCTTCTTTTTTATGAGCTATAATGAAAATAAATGCTAAAACAGATAAACCAACAAATACCAAATTTAATAATATACCAAGTTCCCAATTTGATTTCATAATTCACCTCCAATATATTTTTTTGAATTGTTAATGTCCGGTTGTTGTATTTCACTATAAAATATAACATTATATATTAGCTAAAGAAACATACTTTGTCAATTTGTTTTGTCAATTATGTAAAGGTAAAATAGAAATGCCCTACTTTGAGGGATTTAAAAAAATTAATTGTTTTTATTTATAAATATTAATATTAAAATTGTAAACATTAGCCAAAAATTACTCTGGAAATTCGTCATCTATTGACGGATTTTTTATTTTGTGCTATAGTAGTTTTTCAAACAAGTAATTTTTCCCCTTATTCTCCAGGCTCGTCGGGTAGCATAAGCATGGGGATGCGTAGGTAATGTATTGAACTCATAAAATATTTACCATTACTACCCGATAAGCGTGGAGAATAAAAAAAACAAGAGGAGGGATTCACCACGAATCCGCTCTTTGACAATTTTACCCAGCATTTTTTTGGTGCTTGGGTTAATATAACAAACAATGAAAGGAAAAGGTGATAAAGATGAAAAAGATAAAAGATTATTTTACCAATAAAAAAGGCAAGTGGATAGCGGCATTGCTTATTGTTTTTGTAATCGCTGCTGGAGTGTATTTTGAAAGAAGTCATATTATCAAAATAGATATAAAAGAAGCTATATCAGAAAAGGTTGCGTCAAGTAATGATAATAATGATAAATTCTTTGAAAAAGTTTCAATTAAAATTATTATTATTACATTAGGAATCGTGTCATTGTTAGTAATAATTATAACAATTCTTTACATTATTAAAATGGCAGCTGATCGTGATATATTTGTTACCAATGTACGCGAAGGCACTGGTAAACCAATTATGGGTGCCGGTAATAAGTTTATTAAGTTTTTGTGGCAATACGACGGATATAGGCTTTTAACCAGTATAGATAAAGCTCAAGCCTATAATAAAAAAAATGGAACAAAAAAGGATATATGGGATATTGTTCCGTTAACTCAAGACGAAAAAGCTGAATCAATTAACTCTGGTAATTTTTTGTCAGATAAACTCGGTTTAGGCGGTATCCAGTTCTATGGTATTCCCGGTCTGCACAAAATTTATGATTACCGTTTTCGCTGGAACAGCTTGCGGCAAAATCCCGGCAAGAATACTGAGGAATCCGGCGGCGGTATCTATTTTGAACCGCATGACTATATACTTCGTTATGTCTTGTTTCAGTCTGACATTTATTACGCCAAATTGGAGAAAGCCGAAGATAGGCGCATGCTTCAGCTTGATGTTGATTTTACCATAGCTGTTCGTGTTAGAAATCCTTATAAGGCATTATTTAGGGTCCAGGAATGGCTTGAATATACTTGGGGACAAATTTTGCCTGCTGTACGGCGCACTATTCGCCATTATTATGATTGGATTGACGAGATAAAGTTTAATGAAAGCGGTGAAGCTGTTATAGAAGACTCGGATGAAGAAGCTAAAGAAAAAGCAGATCGAATGGGTAGGATCATCTGGGAAAAGTTGAACGAAATTAAATATACAGACGGACAAGGCGATCCAACTACTGACGGAGCAAAAAGTATTATTGAAAAATTATTCGAGTATTATGGCGTCCAGATTGATGATTTTACTATGCTTCGCATTGATGTTGCCGGAGACAAAAAAGGAGAATTCGTAGAAATTGCCACTAAGGTCATTAAGTCCTTACAAAATGCCAGGGCCAAACGAATTGACTTCAATGTTGAAGTTGAAAGACTGCAAGCTGTTTACGGCAAAATTCAAGGACTTGGCGATATTGGCGCGCTTGTCCGGCGGCTGGAAGCATACGAGAAGTCAAGCGAGCACGGAACCGTGTTAGTGTCCGCGCCTGAATTAACCAAAGCTGCCGAATCAGTCGGCAATATAATGAAATTAGGCAATATAATGAAATAAGGAGGATAAAGTGAATATACTAATTACAGTATGCCTGTTCTTTATTTGCATCGCTGCTATTACGTACTTTTTCCTTTATTATTTTATTAAACGAAGGAATATAGTGCCAGATAGTGAAATTTTTGACAAGAGTGAGCTAAAAGACACCTCTGAAAAAGTAGAGGATAAAAATGAAGCTTTAATAAAAAAATCAGTTGCTGTCAAAAATTTTTCTATAACCCTTGCATTAGCTGTCAAAAATTTTTCTATAACCCTTGCATTAGCCGCACTGGCAATTATTAATTTGTCTTATGGCGCGGCCGGGGTGCTGGGTTTCCGTGGATTGTGGGCTCCGTTTAAGGCCCTGCGCAGCTATACTCATGGATATGTTGTCGGCGTATTTGTTGTCGGCATGATATTCTTAGTAGTGATATTTATGCGCAAGGGATTTAGCTGGGATGTCTGCAAAAAGTGGGTGATTGGCATGGAAATTGGGTTGGCAATATTTGCCATTACCTTTGCCTGGTATCCTCAGCCTATATTCAAGGCCGAAATGAAACATAGAGAGCGGGCGCAAATAGTTCAGCACATCGGTTCAATGCTGTTGACCAGTGCGGAGATGCCGGTTTACACTCTTCAAAAATTGACGCTTACAAATATTTCGTCGTTATTTGATAACAAATTTATACCATTATACAAGGAAGAAGATAAGTCAGCAAGCACTGAGAAAACCAGCAGTAAGCCGCAGGAAGAATTAGAACAGATACTTCTAAAAGTGGGCAAACATCCTATTGTTGACCTTGCTGATATAAGGTCATGCGGGCCTTATAGATTTATGTCAATTTATCTGCCAGCTGGTTCTGACGATCTTATTACACGTCAGATTGGATGGGTGCGAATTGACGATCCGGATAAAACCGAGATCATCGCAAAATCTAATTTTATACTCACCCAAGCCAGTGCGAAGACTTGGCAAATCAGCCTCACCAAGGAATTCACTGGCAACGGAATGGGCAGAAAACAACGCGTTAAAACATTAAAATTTGGCACCGATTATAATAATGGTGACCGAATAACGATTATCGGAAAAGATTTTTTAGCCTTAGTTAAAGAAGGTTGGATTGGTCCTGATAAAAATGGGCAATGCATAATTATGCCCGAGACACATGGTACAGGGCATATATTAATAAGAAATCCAAAAGGCAAAA
>DAOVXE010000151.1 GCA_030636285.1 Candidatus Falkowiibacteriota bacterium
CATATTACCAAGGACGGGCAAGTCGCCGGTCCTAAGTCGCTTGAGCATATTGTGGACACAGTAATGTATCTTGAAACAGAAACCGCTCATCATTATCGTTTGCTCAGGGCGACCAAAAATCGTTTTGGTTCGGTTAATGAAATGGGCCTTTTTGAGATGACTGGTACGGGCTTTAAAGAGGTTACTAATCCATCAGGCGTGTTTGTGGAAAGCCGGGGAGAAAAAATATCCGGTTCAATAATCAGTTCTGTTATGGAAGGTACCAGGCCGTTTTTAATTGAGATCCAGGCTTTGGTTACCAAGACAGTGTTTGGCTATCCACAGCGCAAGGCCAGCGGCTTTGATCTGAATCGTTTACAAGTATTGACGGCGGTTCTGACCAAGCGGGCTAATGTAAATTTAACTAACCAGGATGTAATATTAAATGTAGTCGGCGGCCTTCGGATCTCGGATCCGTCGCTTGATCTGGCGGTTTGTCTGGCAATTGCCTCGTCGCTGCTTAATCAAACAATTGGCCGTGACACTATAGTACTCGGCGAAGTCGGGCTGGGCGGAGAAGTAAGAACAGTAGCCAAGCTTAAAGAACGGCTTAATGAGGCCGCTAAGCTGGGCTTTAAAAAAGCGATTATCCCGGCAGTGGATATTAAGCCAAACAAACTTAAGATCACGAAGATTAAACAGCTGATAGATTTGATTGATAATTTTTAGTCAAGGAATTTGAATATTCCCGACTACTGTTATGCCCTTTGGGCATAACTTGAAAAAATAGATTCAGTTTTATGTTATGCGCTTATCACGTGAAAAAAGTTATAATTAATGTAATTTAAACAAAAACGAGGATAAAAACATGTTTTATCTTAGCATTTTTGTTTAAATTACATTAATTATAACTTTTTCTAAGGTGAAAATATTTAGTGCGTAAGGTGAGTTAATTAAGTTGAGCTAATTTTATTTTATCTAATTTTTTCTTTAAACCCAAACTTTTTTCTAATTTTGGATCCTTTTTTAGCAGATTTTCCGCTTCAACGCGGGCTTTTTTTATTTGTTCATAGTCAAAAATAGTGGCGATTTTAAGTATTGGAAAGCCTTTTTGCATTGTGCCGTACACTTCGCCCGGACCGCGCAGTTTCAGATCAATTTTAGCAAGTTTAAAACCATCATTATATTTAGTCATGGCCTGCAGGCGTTTGATAGTATTTGGGGCGGTGCTATCAGTGAATAAAAAGCAGTATGATTTATGCTCAGCGCGGCCAACTCGGCCGCGGAATTGATGGAGCTGGGCCAGGCCAAAGCGATCCGCACCCTCAATCATCATAATAGTGGCATTGGACACATCCACTCCGACCTCAACGACCGAAGTGGAGACTAAAATGTTTACCTTGTTATCTAGAAAATCCTGCATGATTTTTTCCTTTTCCTTAGATTTTAAGCGGCCATGGAGCATTTTGATATTAAGATCAGGAAAGACGTGTTTATCCAGTTTTTTGAATTCCTCTTTTACGGATTTAAGTCCCAGTTTGTCGGAAATATCAATCAGCGGACAGATCACAAAGATTTGCCTGCCGGCTTTGATTTGCTTGCGCATGAATTTGTAGCCGTCTAGGCGTTTGTTTTCCGGCACTACAAAAGTGTCGATTTTTTTTCGGCCTTTGGGCATTTCATTGATGATTGACAGATCCAGGTCGCCATAAAGAGCTAGGGCAAGCGAGCGGGGGATAGGGGTCGCGGTCATGGAGAGGAAGTGGGGTAAAACGGATGTTTTATTATTTTCAATTAATTGTTTTCTTTGTTCAACTCCAAAACGATGTTGCTCGTCAATAATCGCTAGAGCTAGATTGGCAAATTTTATACTTTTTTGGATTAAAGAATGAGTGCCGATAATTATTTTTATTTTACCATTGTTAATATTATTAGTTACTATTTTTTTTGAAATTAATTCATTGTTTGAAAATTGCTTGTACTCGCTTGACGGGTGAAAATTGAAAATTGAAAATTGGGAATGAGTTAAAAGACAGATGGGTATATTCTTGGGTAACATTTTACAAATTGTATTATAGTGTTGCTTAGCCAGTATCTCGGTGGGAACCATTAGGACGGCTTGGCTGTTGTTTAAGGCAGTGTTAAACATGGCTATGACGGCAACAATGGTTTTTCCGCTTCCGACGTCGCCTTCCAGAAGGCGGGACATGGGGCGGGCCTTGCCTGTGTCCTGGATAATTTCCCAGGCGGCTTGCCTTTGGGCATTGGTAAGTTTAAACGGGAGGCTGGATACAAACTTTTTAATTTGTTTTTCTTTAAATTTTTGTTTTTTCGCTTTGGCTTTGTCCAGTTTTTGTTTTATTAATAATGATTGTAGCTGAAGTAAGAAAAGTTCTTCAAAGCCAAGCCGTTTCCTGGCCGCCTCAACCTCTTCGTAATTTTTAGGAAAGTGAATATATTCTATTGCCTTGGCCAGACTGATTAATTTTTGTGATTTAGCTGTTTCCCTGGGCAAGGAGTCCGGTATTTTTTTAGCCAGTTTTATTATCTGTTTGATTAAAAAGCGGATCTGTTTCTGGGTCAGATTGGCGGTTAAATGATAGTTTGGCACCAGTCCCTGGGTATGGACTGATTCGAAACCGCTAATTTTTTCATGGATCGGCGCTTTCATAATTAGTCCAAAATTATCATCAGTGACCTTGCCTGAGAGCGACACTTTGTCTCCAATACGCAAATTTTTAACAATAAAGGGCTGGTTAAACCAAATAACCTTAATTTTTCCGCTTTCGTCGCTTATAAGAGCCTCGGTAATGTACATTCGTTTGCGCGGACTTTTTTTGTTTTGGATCAATTCAATTTGCCCGGCTATATTGGCATTGGCATTAACTTTCAAATTTTTAATTCTGGTAATTTCCCGAAAGTCTTCATATCGGAAAGGAAAATAAAAAAGCAAATCTTTAGCCGTTTTCAGATCCAGCCGTTTTAAGCGTGCGGCTATTGTTTTACCAACACTATATAGGTCTTCAATTTTTGTATCTAAATTTAACATAGTGTAATTTTAGCATAAATAAAACCCGGCGAAAAGCCGGGTTTATGTATAGTGCTTCCGGCAGGAATCGAACCTGCATCACAGGATCCGCAATCCTGCGTTCTATCC
>DAOVXE010000083.1 GCA_030636285.1 Candidatus Falkowiibacteriota bacterium
AAATCAATTGCACGTTTTAAAAGGGCATCAATCCTTATTGCACCATCCAAATGGCTGTATTGAGTATGAACATGAAGATGAACGAAAGGGGGAACGGTGTGAGTCATTGAGTTTTGATTTCATCCTGTTTAGTGCCTGAACGAAAACCCCGTTAAGGCACGGTTTTGGGTTGGTTTAATCAAGAGTATAGTTCGGTGCTTCTTTGGTAATTATCACATCGTGGACATGGCTCTCGCGCAAACCCGCGGCAGTGATCTTGATAAACCTGGCTTTTTCTCTTAATTCTTCAATAGTCTGGCAGCCAGTATATCCCATGCCTGCCCTTAATCCTCCAATGAGCTGAAAAATATTATCAGCAAGTGAGCCTTTATACGGCACGCGTCCGACAATGCCTTCAGGAACTAACTTGCCGTTTTTGTCCTGATGATATCTATCACTACTTCCTTTTTCCATTGCCTCAATAGATCCCATACCTCTGTATTCTTTGTATTGGCGGCCTTGGTAAAATATTGTTTTACCTGGACTTTCCTCTATTCCGGCAAAAAGACTGCCTATCATTACCACATGCGCGCCTGCCCCAACAGCTTTAGTAATATCACCTGAAAATTTTATACCGCCATCAGCGATTAAGGGTACTCCGGTTTTATTTGATATGGATCTGCAATTCATTATACCTGTAACTTGAGGAATACCTATGCCAGCCACTATGCGAGTAGTGCATATAGACCCTGGCCCTATTCCGATTTTTACTCCGTCAACCCCGGCTTTAACAAGATCATCAGCGCCTTTAAAAGTGCCGACATTACCCGCAATCAGCTCAATGCCACCAAAAGTACCTTTCAAAATTTTCACGGCATCTATAACATTTTTTGAATGACCATGGGATGTGTCTATTAAGATAACATCAGCGTCTGCGTTTAAAAGCGCTTCTGCGCGTTCCAACATATCAGGACCAACGCCGATCGCTGCTCCAACCCTCAATCTGCCATTGTTATCCTTGCAAGCATTAGGATGTTTTTTTATCTTCTCAATATCCTTTATGGTTATCATACCTGTAAGCCGTCCGTTTTTATCAACCACAAGAAGTTTTTCAATCCTGTGTTTATGAAGCAGTTTCTTGGAATCTTCCAAGGTGATTCCCTTTGATACCGTAACAAGATTTTCTCTGGTCATTACTTCTGAAACTTTTTTCTCCATGTTGGTTTCAAATCTCAGATCCCTGTTTGTCACAATGCCGACCAGTTGACGTCTTGGTTTCTCGGGGTGTCCAGAAATGAGAAGTTCTTCTCTTACAACAGGGAGTCCAGAAATATTCCACTCTTCCATAAGTTTAAGTACTTCATGAACCGGCTGGTCAGGATTAACAGTAACCGGATCAACAATCATTCCGCTTTCAGACTTTTTTACTTTATCTACCTCTAAAACCTGGCTTTTTATACTCATGTTGCGATGTATAAAGCCCAGTCCGCCTTCTCGCGCCATACCTATAGATGTTTTGGCCTCAGTTACGGTATCCATTGCGGCGCTTACGATAGGAATATTTAAGGTAAGATTTTTAGTTAACCGAGTGCTGACATTCACGTCTTTTGGCAGTACATCAGAATAGCCGGGAATCAGTAAAACATCATCAAAAGAATACGCCTCTTCAAGTGGTATTTTAATCATAAACAGCCCCCCCCTTTTTTTTTGCAATAGTTGATAATTAATAAAATATTAAAAATAAAATGAACATTACTTTTTTTAAATAAAATATTAAAAAATCTTAGCAGAAAATTATGAAAAAGTCAAGGATCGTGTGGTTATAGCGCTATAACCACAGGATCGAACTTCAGACCGAATCTTCTAAAATCTTTTAAGTCCATTATTGATATTTTGCAAAAAAATTGCTAAAATTATTTCGGTATCATCTTAGGATTAGAGAATACTTTTTTAAAGAAAATATTACTAAAGGCGACAGATTTGCCAAAAATAAAAATGCCTCAAAAATTATACAAAATCTTAATCACCCTCGCGATAATCGGAATATTTTTAGCGCTTCCTGTTTTTTGGAACGCGTACAGCGCGGAAAATAATTTGGAAATAGCGTTTTTAGATGTCGGTCAAGGCGACGCCAGTTTGATTAAAACCCCATTCGGACAGAATATTTTAATTGACGGCGGAGCGGATTATAAAGTAGTAAATGAATTGGAAAAAATATTGCCATGGTGGGATAGAACAATTGATTTAATGATTTTAACTCATTCGCACAACGATCATGTCGCCGGTTTGATCTTTGTTTTGGAAAGATATAATGTTGAAAAAATTTTTTACACAGGAGTTGTTCATAGCGCGCCGGCTTATTTGGAATGGTTGAAAATTATTAAAGCCAAAAACATCCCATTAATAATTATGGATCGTCCGCAAAAAATAAATTTTGGAGATGATTGTTTTTTTGATGTAATTTATCCGAGGCAAAGTTTATTGGGAAAAAGCGTAAGCAATCTTAATAACAGCTCAATTGTCGCGGAATTGGATTGCGCGAATAAAACAGTTTTATTTACAGGAGACGCTGAAATAGAAGTGGAAGAGGAATTAATTAAGGCAGGCGTATTAAATGAAGTGGAAATTTTAAAAGTCGGACATCATGGCTCAAATACTTCCAGCCATCAGGAATTTTTAGAATTGGTTAATCCTGAAAAAGCGATAATTTCAGCTGGCAAGGACAATAAATTCGGACACCCAAGCCTGCGGATTATTAAACGTTTGGAAAGGCTGGGGACGGAGATATTGCGGACGGATACGGATGGTACAATTAGGTTTTGAAAAAACCAGCGTAGAGACGCATTGCAATGCGTCTCTACAGTGTGTTTGCACCCTTGCCATTTATAAATATTTTGCTATACTGATATTAATTGAATTTAATTTAAAAATATGGAAAAAAAGATATTAATTTGCGAGGACGACGCTATGATTGGCGGAATGTATAAAACCAAACTGGAACAGGAAGGGTATATGGTTCTTCTCGCTGATAATGGCGCCTCAGGGCTTAGCATGGCATTAAGCCAAAAGCCTGATTTGATTTTATTGGATATTATTATGCCGCAACTGGACGGCTTTTCGGTTTTGCAAGAATTAAGAGCAAGCGCGAAAACAAAAAATACGCCGATAATAATGCTGACTAATTTAAGCACTGACGAAGACAAGAAAAAAGGCGATCAATTTGGAGCAACAGATTATTTGGTAAAAGCAAATCTAACTCCGTCGCAGGTCGGTGAAGCGATAAAAAAATATTTAGTCTAATATATATAATGCTAATCTGCGAATATATGCTAATCTGCGAATTAATAATTTGTTGATTTATATATTTGGCGGGTTTATTTTTTTATGAAAAACGAAAAAACTTTAGTGATTATTAAGCCGGATGGCGTGCAAAGATCATTAATCGGCGAGATTATTAAGCGTTATGAGCGCACAGGCCTTAAATTAATCAGCCTTAAAATGATTATTCCTACTGAGGAGCAAGCAACCAAGCATTATTATGAAGTCGGAGGTGATGAATGGATTAAAGAAGTTGGCAGAAAAGCATCCGCGGCTTATGAAAAAAAAGGCGAAAAATCTCCGTATAAAACTTATTCGGAAAACGGCTGGGCTGTCTTAAAGGCTAACGCCAAATATTTAAGTTCAGGACCGGTTGTGGCTATTGTTTGGCAAGGCGCAGGCGCCGTTGAACTGGTAAGAAAAATAACAGGCTCAACCGCTCCGCTTTTGGCTGATGTCGGAACAATTCGCGGTGATTTAACTTTAGATTCTTTTGCTTTGGCGGATACTGACGGGAGAAGCGTTAGAAATTTAATTCACGCTTCCGGCACTGTTGAAGAAGCAAAAAAAGAGTTGAAAATTTGGTTTAAAGACGATGAAATTCTTAAATATACGCATTTGCAGGAGAAAATTTTATATGATGTGAATTTGGATGGGATAAAGGAATAAGTATAAAAGTAAGCGAGTATTGCTATTTTAACGGTTTTGGTCTATACTTATAATTGAATATGAATAATCTTTTATAGAGAAGGTTGTTTTTTACTTATTTAAGAGAATTGAAAAATATTCTTTAAAAATATGACAAATAAAGACGTTCTGAGCAAGAGCGATATAAAAACAATAAAAGCAGAATTGCTAGCCAGGAAAAAGCAGATTTTAAAAGATTTGGAAGATATTTCCGGTGATGATAAAAACGGAAAAGTAAAATTTCCCGAGTATGGCGATAAATCCGATGAAAATGCCCAGGAAATCAGTGAATTTTCAACAAATTTGGCAACTGACAAGGTTTTGCAAGGCACTTTAAAGGATATTGACGCGGCAATAGAGAGAATAGAAAATGAAACTTATGGAATTTGCAAATATTGCAAACAGCCGATTGGAAAAAAACGGATGCTAGCCAGACCCGTAGCCAGTGCTTGCGTTCCTTGCAAAACAAAACTGCAAAGCCGGCCGTGATTTTTATGATATGAAATAAAATATGTTTATATACAAAAAAAAGATGGTTTATTATATAATTTTAGCCATCTTTTTTGTTATTTTAGACAGGTTATTTAAAGTCCT
>DAOVXE010000064.1 GCA_030636285.1 Candidatus Falkowiibacteriota bacterium
ACAGGGATAATGTTTTTACTCAGAACAGTGCTTTTGTCAAAAATTTGGTCAGGGAAATTAATGTAGATAAAAATACTTTCCAGACCCGTCTGGTTTCCTGGAGGGCGGCGATAAAAGATTTTCCCAACCATCCGATCCTGGGGACCGGACACGGTAATTACGCGATCACTTTTGACAGGCATTTTAGCCCGACCTTTTATGATCATGCCCGCGGCGAAACTTATTTTGACCGGGCGCATAATAATGTTATTGACATTGCGTCAACCACCGGATCGCTTGGTTTGCTTGCGTATATGTCTATTCTGATAGCTTTGGTTTATTATCTGATAAAAGGCTATCGCGAAAAGAAAATTAACGTGAATGAGTTTGTCGTCATCTCGGCGCTAATGACCGCATATTTTGTGCAGAATTTGGCAGTGTTTGATTCTTTTGTTACTTATATGGCCTTAATGATAACTCTTGGTTATGTTTACTGGCTTTATGAAGTTGAAAATGAAGAATTTGAGCGCCCGGGCGATGAGCCTTTAAATAATAAAGAAATTTACGCGCTTGTCGGAGCCGGCTTGGTACTGCTCACTATTCTCTATCAATATAATGTTAAGCCGCTTAAAATGCTGATCGCCACGATTGACGGGCAGCGGGCCTGGGCAAGCGGTCAAGTGGCCTTGACATTTGAAGAGTATGAGCGGGCGCTTGGCTATAATACCGTTTTGGACCGGGACAGCCGCACCAGCATGAATCGTTTGCTTGCCAGCGGGCTCGGCCCGTTAAGCAAGGTAAGCGCGGAAGAGGCGAAAAAAATATTGGATTTTAATATTGAGCAAGCAAAAATAAATGTTGACTATAATCCGGGAGACAGCCTGAACCAAATGCTGCTGGCCCAGCTGTATAACTCCGTTGCCGCCCACTATCGCGGCGACCAGGATAAATTCTTTTTTTATTCAGATCAAGCTTTGGACGCGATTAACGCGTCTATTGCCGCCACTCCTGGCCGGACTCCGGTTTATTTTCAAAAGGCCCAGATACAAATAACCCGCGATGACAAAGATGGAGCAATCGCCACTCTTAAGGAGGCGGCAGAATTAAATACGAATTATGAACCGGCCTTTTGCCATCTGGGGAAAACTCTTCATTACTTTAAACAAACAGAAGAAGCCTTTGAATATATTGATAAATGTTTAACAATCAGAGACGGCCGTGGCGCCAAAGAGCTGGCGCCCAGCGGTTTTGCCAAAATTATAGCCAATCATTATATTGAACAAAAAGACTGGCAAAAAGTAATTTATATTTACGAGGCTTTAACCGGGCGGCTGGAAAAGAATAACGTAGAGAATTGGATCAATCTGGCTAAATTATACGCGCAAGACGGCCGTATAGACGAGGCTCGCGCGGCCGCGGAAAAAGTAATTGAGCTGGACCCGGGCAACGCCGGCTACGCGCAGGAGTTTATTAATTCGTTGGGAAAGTAATTCATAACGCATAACTCGCAACTCATAACAAAAAAACGTTCCAAGCACTTGGGACGTTTTTTCTGTTATCTGCTTTCTGTTTTCTGTTATCTAAATCATTTATACAACTCCAAATATTTATTCACGCTTTTACTAAGCAGGAAATTTTTCGCTTGTTCTTTATTCTGTTTTGAGAGATACTCGCGGTTCATTTTATGCTGGGCCAGGTTTTTGAATTTTGTTAAAAAGTCGTCTTCATCGTTCAGCTTGTACATTTGGCTACTTGAGTTATTCAGGATTTCCGTGTTGCCTCCAACCTCGGTAACCAGCATAGGCAGACCGGCAAATAGAGATTCAATCAGGGTAAGGGGCAGGCCTTCGTAGCGGGAGGGGAGAATAAAAAGGTCAAAAGCCGGTAAATATCTGGCAGAATTTATAATATTACCAGTGAGGAAAATTGATTTTTTCAGCTTTCTGGTTTTTATCATTTCTTCCAGTTTGGCGCGGTCTTCACCTTCACCGATTATTATTAATTTAGCGTTGGGGATAACGCGCAGAATTTTCGGAAAAATATTAATTAAAAAATCATAATTTTTTTGATAACTAAGCCGTCCGACCGAGCCGATAGCGAAAGAGTCAATCCAATTCAAATGTAGTTTTGGATCAGCCGCGCTGGATAGCTGTCCCTGGGCTTCGTGATGAGAGAGCATGTTGATACTTGAGGGCTCAAGCCCATTGTATATTATATGGTTTTCCTGAGCGATGTTTAAACTTTTAGTCTGTTTTTGATTTTCCGCGCTGATAAAAATTAGTTTATCTACAAATTTCAGAAAGAATTTAAAATAAAAAAGATAGAAAGCTTTAAGCCAATTGGCCTTTTTATAGTTTTCGTCCAAAAGAGACAGGCCGTGCACTGTAAAGATCGTCCGGGGTTTAGAGCGGGGTAAACATTTTTTGGCCGCGTAAGCGGCAATAAGAGCGTTGGAACTGTTAATATGGACAGTGGTGAAGTTATTTTTATTTAAAAACCGTTTAAATTCAAAAATAAAGCCAAGGCTGGTAAAGGGGTTGTGGGAACGCTTAAGGTTCCGAAAGCGGACATAGGAAACATTTAATTTACGCAGTTCATTGGCGAGAAAGTCGCCGGCCGGACCAAATCCGACTGTTACCGGAATGTTGCGGCGTTTTAAATCCCCGGCCAGATCGCGTATAAACACCTGCACCCCGCCCATGTCGGCCCGGGTACAAAGGAGAAATATATTTTTTTTGCTTTTTTCCGCCATATATACATATTAGCGTATTAGCAGGGCTTTAGGCAAGTATAATTTTTTTACCTCACCCTGACCCTCTCCTTCTTAAGGAGAGGGGACTATAAAAAATGTTTTTATTGTAGCCTCATTTATTTGAAGGCGCTGCTGTTGACTTTTTATGTTTATTATTAGATAATAATATTATTAATCTTATTATAAACAAACTAAGTAATCAACTTAGTTTGTTTATTTTTGCAAAATCCCATGTTAAAAAATAATTTAATTGGTTTTATCGGCCAAGGCTGGATCGGCAAGCATTATGCTGATGATTTTGAAAAGCGCGGACATAAAGTTATTCGTTACGCTTTGGAAGAACCGTATGTAAAGAATGGAGAAGAAATAAAAAAATGCGATATAGTATTTATAGCCGTACCAACACCATCAACACCGCAAGGATTTGACGACAGTATTGTGCGCCTGGCCATGAAAAGCGTGGGCCAAGGCAGTGTAGCTGTTATTAAGTCCACGCTTCTACCCGGAACAACCGAATCCATTCAGGCGGAAAATCCCGGTATAACAGTTGCGCATTCGCCCGAGTTTCTGCGCGAGGCAACGGCCGCGCATGACGCGGCTAATCCGGCCAGAAACATAATCGGCATTACGCAAATGAGCGATGAGCTGATTGCCAGGGCCAGGGCGGTAATAGATGTTTTGCCCAAAGCGCCTTTTGAGCATATTTGCCACGCGCGGGAGGCCGAGCTTATTAAATATGGCGGAAATTGCTTGTTGGCGATCAAGGTTTTGTTTATGAATATGCTCCATGATCTGGTTGACCAAGAGGGCGGCGATTGGGAGCGGGTCAGCCAGGCAATGGCGGCCGACGAACGGCTTGGAAACAGCCATTGGCAGCCGGTTCACTCTTCTTCCCCGGGCTTTAAACCGGGCCGCGGTTTTGGCGGACATTGCTTTATTAAGGATTTTGCCGCACTCAGGGAAATGTATGAGAAAAAGATCAACGATGAGCAGGGTTTAAAAGTATTGGACGCGATCATGGATAAAAATATTAAATATTTGCTAAAAAGCGAAAAGGATCTGGATATTCTTAAAGGGGTGTATGGGGAAGATGTTGTAACACACAACACTTAACAAATTAATTATTTTTTTATGTCTAAAATTTTAGTAACCGGCGGGGCCGGATTTGTCGGCTCGCATTTAACGGATAAATTAATAGAAGAAGGCCATAGCGTAGTGGTGATAGACAATTTAATTAGCGGTAAAAAAGAATACATAAATCCTAAAGCGAAATTTTATAAGGATGATATTTGTTCGGATAAAATAGCGGAAATTTTTAACAAAGAAAATCCGGATTACGCGTTTCATTTGGCCGCGCAGATTGATATTGGAAAATCTATTGAGGATCCGCATTTTGACAACCAGGTAAACGCTTTAGGGAGTTTAAATATTTTTAAGGCCGCCGCCGAGGCCAAGGCGAAAAAAATTATTTTTGTTTCCACCGGCGGGGCGCTGTATGGCGATTGCTTAACGCCAGCCGCTGAAGATACTTTAATTCAACCCGGGTCTCCTTACGCTATTCACAAATATACGGCCGAGAGATACCTGGAGATGATCAAAGATTTGTACGGTATTAAATACGCGATAGTCCGGCCGGCTAATATATACGGTCCGCGCCAGTATAAAGGCGGAGAATGCGGCGTGATTGGCATTTATATTAATAATCATCATTTTAATTTACCCAGCGTATTATATGGCGACGGAACAAAGACTCGTGATTATGTGCATGTTAATGATGTGGTTAAGGCGTTAATGGCAACGAAAAAGCCGGATATTACAGGCATTTTTAATATCAGCTCTTCCATAGAAACTAATAATTTGGAAATTATTAAAATAATTGAAAAAATCAGCGAAAGAGAATTTGATTTTAAGTTTGTCAATGACAAGCCTGGCGAAGTGCGGAGAAGCTGTTTAAATTTTAAGCGGGCTAAAGATAAGCTTGGCTGGGAGGGTGAGGTTGATTTGGAAACAGGAATAAATTCAGTTTTTAATTGGCTAAAAAATAACTAGGATATGAACATAAAAAATAAAAAAACAATATTACTAACCGGCGGGGCCGGGTTTATTGGTTTTTACACTGCGAAAAAATTATTAGAGCGCGGTGATAAGATCATTATCGTGGATAATTTTAATGATTATTATGACCCTGAATTAAAACGGGCGCGAGCCAAGATATTAACCGATAAGCATGATACTGTTGAATTTGAAGAAGTTGACATTGCTGATTATAAAGCTTTGGAAAATATATTTAAAAATGAAAAAATTGACAAGGTCTGCCATTTGGCGGCCCAGGCCGGAGTACGCTATTCATTAGAGCATCCTTTTGCCTATGAGCGAACAAATATAACCGGTACGCTTAATCTACTTGAGCTTTGCCGGCATTACAGCGTTAAAGATTTTATTTACGCGTCTTCCAGTTCGGTTTACGGCAATA
>DAOVXE010000038.1 GCA_030636285.1 Candidatus Falkowiibacteriota bacterium
CCGTAGGCGCTGAATAAAGCCGCGATAAGCAAAAATACCGCGAAAAATATTACAAAATTTTTAACTAAATTTTTCATATACTTTGAATTTTATGTTTGATTTATTAAATACTTACGAATTTAAGTATATAATAATAAATTAAACTTATCAAGCAAAAATCAGTTCAAAAATTAGTTGTAACTGCTCACTGTCATTCTGAGCGATAGCGAAGAATCCCGTTGAATTTAGCATCTTATAATATTCTCGAGATTCTTCACTTCGCTACGCTACGTTCAGAATGACAGTGTTTTTTAATATTTTGTATGTCCAGTGAGCAGTTGCAATTACTTCAATTGACTTTTACAAAAATATGTGCTATACTATGAATATAAGCATACAAAAAGTCTTGTAGGACTTATTGATATGCTCTAAAAAAATAAAAACAAAAACAAAATGGAAGAAGCAACAAGCACGGAGCAAGCGAGCGACGCTCCAAAGTATCAAATTTTCGGCGAGGAGTTCAGTTATGCTCTCCTTACCGCCACTGTCGCTTGCACATTCGCGCTAATTAACATGGCGCAATATGTAGTATAAAATTTTCAAACTTCCATATAGACTCAGTGAGCCTATTAAAACCCCGGTCATTAATTTGCCGGGGTTTTATTTTTTATTTTTGACAAAAATAAAAAATATTGATAGAGTGCTAGTATACAAGTAAAGTCAACATTAAATTTAAAAAATGAATTTAGTGTTAACACAAATTAATGGACAACCAAAATTTTGCTGGCGACCGAAAAATGTATCAAGGTAATTGGACCTGTTCCGGATGCGGAGCGGCCATTACCGAGCTGCCTTTTGAGCCAGATGGAGAGCGGCCGCTTTTCTGCCGTGATTGCCACAGGCAAAAAATGCAGGATCGCCGCCCTCAACAATTCTAATAGAAAGTATTAAGCGAACTATCAATTAATATATTTCTATCAAACAAAACCCCTTTATTTTAAGGGGTTTTGTAATTTTTATGATGTATTTTATTTTGGCGACAGCCCCATTTTAACATCATATTCAAGCTATGGGTTGCGAGTTGCGAAAAAAATTGCCACAATAAAACCAATATGCTAATATTAAATAAATATAATTTGTATTATTTTAATTTTCAATTTACGAATTTTCACTCGTCAAGCGAGTACAAACAATTTTCAAACAATTTTCAATGTATTAATTTCAAAAATTTTTAAAGAAAAAATTTGTTTATTTTTAAAACATTAAAACATTAAAAAAATTAATTCATTGTTTGTAAATTGAAAATTGAAAATTTGTAAATTAATTTTATGAATATATTATTTATCGGTGATATTGTCGGCCGAATCGGCAGGCAAACAACTAAAAACCTTCTTCCCAGGCTTAGAAAAAAACACGCGCTTGATTTTGTTTTTGCTAACGCGGAAAATGCCGCCCATGGTTCCGGCGTTACGGAAACCATTGTTAAAGAGCTTATGGAGGCCGGAATAGATGCCATGACGACTGGTGACCATGCCTTTCGCAATCATAAACAAATTGAAATTTTTAATAATTTCCCGATTATCCGGCCTGCTAATTTGCCTCAAAAAGCTCCGGGCATGGGCTATTTAATTATCAAAAAGGACAATAAAAAAATACTCCTTATAAGCCTGATCGGGCAGGTTTTTATGAACACCAGCGTGGATAATCCGTTTATTAAAATAAATGAAATATTAGCCAACATTTCCTTGCCAAAGAAAAATCTATCTGCTATAATTGTTGATATACATGCTGAAACCACATCAGAGAAAATAAACATGGGTTATCATTTAGACGGGCGAGTCAGCGCGGTTCTCGGAACCCATACCCACGTACCAACCGCGGATGCTTGTGTAACGAAAAAAGGTACTGCCGTAATAACCGATGTCGGCATGGTCGGAGCCGCCAATGAATCTCTTGGCATTGCCAAAGAAGGGACGTTAAAGGCTTTTTTAACAAGCATAAAAGAACCGCATGTAATTCCCAAAAAGGGAGAGGCCGTCTTAAACGCGGTTCTAATCAAGATTGGACGTGATCAAAAAGCAATTGCGATAAAACAAATTATTGAAAATATTAATATTAAATAAATAATATAATTTAATTTTCATTCCTATGAATAAAGCAGCTTTAATTGAGCGCATCGCGGCCGAGGCCGAGGTGAGCAAAAAGGACTCTGAGCGCATGCTTGAGTCGTTGGTAAAAATTATTATTTCCGAATTAAAGGCCGGCAACGAAATTACTATCACCGGCTTTGGCACTTTTCTCTCCCGCACCAGGCATGCCCGAGGCGGCGTTAATCCGCAGAATCCCAGTGAGAGGATCCAGATCCCGGAAGTTAAGGTCGCTAAATTTAAAACCGGCAAAACCTTAAAAGATGCCCTTAAAGGCAGGATCTAGCGCAACTAAACAGATAATATGTAAAATAATCCCGAATTATCGGGATTATTTTGTTTAAATTCGTCATTTGGGCCAAGCCTTGACATTGCCTTTAATTTGCTATATATTGATATGTCAGCCTCCATTGTTTGGATTTTTATATTGCGAGTTTATAACCCTATGTCAAACAGTGTGATAAATTTTGTCATTTCGTAACGGAGCGGAGCGAAGTGGAGAAATCCCTTTAATATATTTCTATATTAAAAACATTGATTTTAGAGTAATGTTGAAGGGATTTCTCACCCTTTCAGGGTTCGAAATGACAAAAATAAAAAGGGTTTAGCCGTTAAATGAGTAAGTCTTGTATTATTATGTTATCACAAGAACAACAAATTTTGGAACAAATTAAAAAAGCCGATAATATCTTAGTCACTTTCAAAAAAATTTGGAACGGCGATTCGGTGGCTTCGGCTTTGGCTTTTTATCTGCTGCTTAAAAAAATGGATAAAAAAGTAGATATAATTGCCGAGCCGTTTGAAAAAAGCGCCAGCTTTAACTTTCTCCCCGGTTTTAACGCGATCAAAAACTCTCTGAATAATTTGCGTAAATTCATTGTATCCCTGGATATTACCAATGCCAAAGTCGGGCAGATCAAATATAAAATTAAGGACAATACTCTTAATTTTATTATTGCCCCAAAAGAAGGCTTTTTTACCCCTGATGATGTCCGCACCCGTTCCGGCAACTTTAAATACGATCTGATAATCACTTTGGATACGCCGGATCTGGAATCACTGGGCGCGATCTATGATAATGACACGGAATTTTTCTATCAGGTGCCGGTTATTAATATTGACCACCATTCGCAAAACGAAGCTTACGCCCAAATCAACTGCGTGGAATTAACCGCGATCTCCACCTCGGAAATATTGTTTAATCTGTTCACGTCAATTTCACGCGATCTGATAGACGAAGATATTGCCACCTGCCTGCTAACCGGAATAATTTCTAAAACCAGAAGCTTTAAAACCCAGAATATCACCCCGCAGGCTTTATCTATCACCTCACAACTGGTCTCAATGGGGGCGCGCCGCGAAGAGATCGTTAACCAGCTCTACCGCTCACGCTCGCTCGCCGTGCTCAAGCTCTGGGGCCGGGTTCTGGCCAGATTAAACAGCGGCCTGGAAAATAAACTGATCTGGTCAACGCTTACAAAAATAGATTTTGAAAAAACCGAAACCACCGAAGAAGACCTGTCCGAAGTGATTGACGAATTAATGATAAATATTCCCCAGGCCAAAATTATTCTCCTGATCTATGAGATCGCTAAAAAAGAAACCGATGCCAAAGCCACCAAAGCTCTGGTATATTCCACTCGCAGCATAAATTCTTTTGGCTTGGTTAAAGCATTTAATCCCAGCGGAACCAAGAAATTGGCAAAAATTATAATTGACAAGCCGATCAGTGAAGCTGAAAACGAAATTATTTCCGCGATAAAAAAACAATTAGAGCAATTATCGTTATAACTTGTAATTCTGGCAAAAAAATGGTATTGTACACGATAAGGATGGAGATCCTTTTTTTGTTTAGCGCCCATAGCTCAGTGGTTAGAGCACCACGCTTATAACGTGGGGGTCGATGGTTCAAGTCCATCTGGGCGTACACTAAATATATGGGCATATAGCTCAGCTGGTTAGAGCGCCACGTTGACATCGTGGAGGTCCACCGTTCAAATCGGTGTATGCCCACTATTAGGATAGGCGGATTGACATTTACCCGCCAAAGCTTTAGCGGTGGCGGGTCGTAGAGGTCAGAGGTTCAAATCCTCTTGAGCCCACATTATAACTTGATAATTTCTTCTAAAAATCATATAATATAAATACTTACAAATATAACATTTTTTATATGAAAAAATTCTTAAAAAGACTATCCGGTCTGGATAAAAGAGGCAGAATTGAAGAAGAAGAAATAGAAGAAGTCCAGGATCAGGATGATGAAGATTTATATTATGAAGATGGAGAAGAAATAGAAGAAAATGAAGAGGCGGAGGAAGAAATAGAAGAAGATGATGAAGAGAAAAAAATAACTCCGGCTGAAGTAGAAGATGAATGGCCGGCTGAAGAGTTTGAAGAAGGCCAGCTTTCAATTGATGTTTTTCAAACCCCTAAAGCAATCATGATCAGATCCACTATTGCCGGAGTTAAACCGGAGGATATTGATATTTCCATTAATAATGATATGCTAACTATTCGCGGCCACCGGGAATTAAACGAAGTAGTGGAGGAACAGGACTATTTATTCAGGGAATGCTATTGGGGCTCTTTTTCCCGCTCAATTATTCTGCCGGTGGAAATTGAAGCTGACAAAGTAGAAGCAACGATTGAAAACGGCGTATTAAGCATTACCCTTCCTAAGGCAAAAAATGCCCAGCAAATTCAAATAAAAGTAAAAGAGAAATAATATGGATATAACTGTCACTATTGATAGGTTTGAGGGGGATAAGGCGGTTTTGATCACCAATGATAAACAAGCAATAAACTGGCCAAAAGATAAGCTGCCTCAAACAGCAAAAGAAGGAACCGTGCTTGAAATCAATATTATTGATTCAAAGGATAAAACTAATAACAATAAACAACTGGCAAAAGATATTCTCAATGAAATTTTAACACCATAGCATTTTTATGGGCGCTTATTTTTATGTTTGAAAAGAAAAAAATTGATTTAAAATGGCTGATTGCTCCGGTAGTCATTTTTTTTATTATTTTTGTTCTGCCAATTGGCGCTTACCGGGTCTATGAAAAATTTTATCAAGAAAAAATATACCCCGGTGTTTATTTGGGAGAAATTGACCTTTCCGGGTATGGCAAAGAGTCAGCCAAGCTTGAGTTGAATAAAAAAATTGATAAATTGAGCCAAACCGGGATTGCCTTCAAATACCACAATCAGGAAACCGTGCTTTATCCACTGATCGCCTCGCTTGAAGGAGATATTGTTAAAGAAGTAATAGTATTTGACACCGAAAGTACAATAAACAATTTATTAAATTATGGACGGCAAGGCTCTTTCTTTAAACGCCTGCAAAATAAAATTGCCGCCCTACTTAAGCCTCAGCGCCATACTATTCTTTTCGCGGTTAATCATGATGAGCTTAAAAATTTTTTTTCCAGCAACTTTGACCATTTTGCCACTCCGGCTCAAAACGCGCGCCTTGAATACAGCCAGGAAAATCATTGGAGCCCGATCGTGTTTAGCGTTAAAGAAGAAATCTATGGACAAATTCTGAGCGTCAAGGCGGCCGAACAAGAGCTGAAAAAAAACCTTAGCAGCCTAAGCGTTTCTCCTGTTAAAATCCGCGCCAATATTGATTATCCAAAAATATATAAAAAAGATGTTCTTAACATTGATCCAATGGCAAGATCAATTATTAATTTGTCACCGCTGTCCTTTTTTTACGGCCGGCATGAGTGGCCGGTTTACAAATCCGACCTTCTTAATTGGCTGATTATTAAAAATAACTTCGGCACTACCAGCCTGGAAAAATATATTGTTGGTTTTGATCATGAAAAGATTAGTAATTATTTAAGCGATGCGATCGCCCCGCATATTGATAAAAAACCGATTAACGCGAAATTTGAAATTAAAGATGGGAAAGTAACTGAATTTCAAGCCAGCCAAGGCGGCGTAGAGCTTGCGATAAACAAAAATATTATTAATATTGAAAAACAAACGGTGTTAATGAATCAGAATAACATTGAGCTCATTATTGAAGAAACAAAGAGTGATTTGGGCACGGCCGAGATAAATAACTACGGCATTAAAGAAATAATCGGCATTGGCCACTCCAATTTTTCCGGTTCTCCGGCTAATCGCCGCCACAACATCGCAATTGGGGCCGCTTCGGTTAACGGGATATTGATCGCCCCGGATGAAGAATTTTCCCTTAATAAGGTTCTTGGTGAAATTAACGCTGACACCGGTTATTTGCCTGAGCTGGTAATAAAAGAAGGGCGTACTATTCCGGAATACGGCGGCGGCCTTTGCCAGATCGGGACCACGGCTTTTCGCGGCACTACCGCGTCCGGCCTGCCGGTTACAATGCGCCGCAATCACTCTTACCGGGTCGGTTATTACGAGCCGGCCGGCACAGACGCGACGATCTATAATCCCTGGCCGGATTATAGATTTAAAAATGACACCGGCAACCATATCCTGATCCAATCCCGCATTAAAGGCGATGACTTGTACTTTGATTTCTGGGGAACCAATGACGGCCGGACAGCTACCCAGACATATCCGGTTATTCATAATATAGTAAGACCGGCGCCGACAAAAATAATTGAAACAACTGATTTGGAGCCTGGGGTTAAAAGATGCACGGAAAGCGCGCACAACGGCGCGGACGCTTACTTTGATTACACTGTCACCTACCCTGATGGCGAGACCAAAGAAACCCGCTTTTCCTCCCACTACGTCCCCTGGCGCGCCGTCTGCCTCATCGGCGTTGATATTTTAGCAACTTCTACTGAAGAAGTATTGGAAGAATAAAATATGGCAAAAAAGTGAACAAGATATCCGAAAAATCAGACAGTTGAAACCACGGCATTTAACTGATAAACTTTTAAAATTATGGCTAAAAAAATCAATTCTATTATACTTTTTCATAAAAAACAAGTTCGTGCACTCGTCCATGTTACAGTTGACACTATAACCCAAAATGCAAAAAACTAGAAAAATCAGGAAAAACAGGAGAAAAATGTATGAAATAGATATTGGGATGAAAATATCTCAAAAAAATGCTAATATTAATAGATTTTACC
>DAOVXE010000051.1 GCA_030636285.1 Candidatus Falkowiibacteriota bacterium
AATTGCTCACTGTCATTCTGAGCGACAGCGAAGAATCCCGTCGAATTTAGCGTCTTTATGATATTCTCGAGATTCTTCACTGCGCTTCGCTTCGTTCAGAATGACAGTGTTTTTTATGCTTTGTATGCCCAGTGAGCAGTTACAAATAATTTAATTGCTAATTGACAGCTAATATTGTATAATTTTAAATAAGAATAATACTTTATAAACTTTCAAACTTTATAAACTTTATAACTAAAGTTAAGCTTTATAAACTTTCAAACTTTATAAACTTTATAACTAAAGTGTATGGATTATAATCGACCGATAAACATTAATATAACCACGCTGGCGGTAATAAAAATTTTTTTGGTTTTTATAATGTTTTATTTTCTTTATCTTGTCAGGGAGGTTTTGGCAATTTTGTTTATCTCTTTAATTTTATCCAGCGCCCTGGACCCTTGGGTTGACTGGATGCAGGGCAAGAAGATACCGCGGGTAATGGGGGTATTGTTTATATATTTAGCAATGTTTTTAGTTGTGGCTACTGTAATTTATATGATTATTCCTCCTATTGTCACTCAAGTAAGCGAACTTACCGAGAATTTTCCTGACATATTGGAAAAAGTAATATCCGGCGTTGAAATTCTTAAAGATTATTCAGTTGAACATGGCTTGCTTGCTGATGTTAAAGAAAATGTTGGAACAATCAGTTCCAACATTAAAAGCGCGGCTGGCGGCATTTTTTCAACCGTTACCGGTATATTCGGCGGTATCTTTACTTTCTTTTTAGTTATGGTTATTACTTTTTATATGGTGGTAGAGGAGAACGCGGTAAAAAAGATTGTCTGGTCAATCGCGCCTAAACAGCATCAGGTTTATATAATGCAGCTGATTAACCGGATGCAGAAGAAAATCGGCTTATGGCTTAGGGGGCAGCTGATATTATCGGTTATAATATTTATCCTTACTTTTACCGCCTTAACAACAATTGACTTGTTTACCGGACAAATGGAATATGCTTTGGTTTTGGCCCTTTTGGCCGGCTTGACCGAGTTTGTGCCTTATTTAGGCCCGATTTTAGCCGCTATTCCGGCTGTATTTTTGGCTCTGACCGTATCGCCAACTCTGGCGATCGTGGTCGCGTTGGTCTATTATGTTATTCAGCTGATGGAAAATAATATAATTGTTCCCAAGCTGATGCAAAAAGTAGTTGGCTTGAATCCGATAGTCAGTATCGCTGTTATATTGATCGGCTTCAAAATCGCCGGCGTGCCCGGGGCGATTTTATCTATTCCGGTCGCGACCGCGGCTAGTGTTTTTATTAGTGATATTTTTGAGCGCAATGTCCAGAAACGCGAGGAAAATAAATAACTCACTTTACGCGCTTATCACGTAAGCAAAGTTATAATTTATGTAATTTAAACAAAAATGAGGATAAGAACAAGTTTTATCTTAGCATTTTTGTTTAAATTACATAAATTATAACTTTTTCTAAGGTAAAAAATATTTAGTGCGTAAGGTGCGTTAGCGGTATAAATATATGAAAAAAATAAAAGTATTAATGGCAGCGGCTGAGTGCGCGCCTTATGCCAAAGTCGGCGGGCTTGGTGATGTGGTTGGCTCTTTGCCGCCGGCTATAAAGAAATTGGGCGTTGATATTCGTCTGGTTTTGCCTCTTTACGGCTCAATCAGTAAGCGAAAATACGGTTTAAAGAAGATCTATTCGGAGTTGGAAGTGCCTTCCGGCCGGGTGCTTATTAAGATTAATATTTATAAGGGCAAATTGCCCGGCTCATCGGTAACAGTTTATTTTATTGATTCACCGGAATATTTTAGCAAGGACGCGGTTTACGCGCCCGGTGACAATTCAGAGCGGTTTTTATTTTTTTCTTTAGCCGCGCTTTACGCTATTCCAACGCTTAAGTGGCAGCCAAATATTGTGCATGCCCAGGATTCGCATGTCGCTTTAATGACTGACATTATTAAAGTAAGCAATTTGGAATATATTCGCGATTTAAAAACTTTGTATACAATTCATAATTTTCGCTATCAGGGCAAGACCGAAAGCAAGGTTCTTTCTACCGGTAATCTGCATTCAAAATCATTTCGTCCTTTGTCATTGGATATACGCGACGGCGACGTGAATTATACGGTTCAGGGAGTGCTTAACGCGGATTTGATAAACACGGTCAGCTTGACTTATGCCAAAGAAATAAAAACCAGTGCTTATGGCGCCGGGCTGGAGAAAATAATACGCCGCCGCAAAGATGATCTTTATGGAATTTTAAACGGTATTGACACAAAGTTTTTTGACCCCAGGCGCGACCCGTATATTGATTTTAATTATAGCGATAAATCAATTATTAAAAAGAAAAAGAACAAGACAGCGCTTCAGAAACAGCTGGGTCTGCCAATTGATCCGGATCGGCCTTTGGTTGGCCTGGTTTCACGCCTGGCCTGGCAAAAGGGTGTTGATCTGATTACCGGCCGCCTTAGCCGCTTAAAGGCCCAATTTGTTTTTTTGGGAACTGGCGCGTTAGAGTATGAGAAGCATCTAAAAGATCTGGCCAAAAAATACCCAAAGCAGTTTAGCGCGCAGATCATGTTTGATATTAAATTGGCCCAGCAAATTTACGCGGCCAGTGATATTTTTCTTATGCCGTCCCGGTTTGAACCTTGCGGATTGGGGCAGATGATCGCTATGCGCTATGGCGCTGTTCCGGTGGCCAGGGCAACCGGCGGGCTTAAGGACACGGTTACCCCGCAGCTTGGCTTTTGTTTTAAGAATGTCAATAAAACCGAGTTGTTTAACGCGTTAAAAAGCGCTCTGGACATTTACTACGAACATCCCGCGCAGTGGCAGCAAAT
Organism: Candidatus Falkowiibacteriota bacterium; assembly: GCA_030636285.1. The sequence continues at coordinate 2,851 of DAOVXE010000051.1, forward strand.
GCAAATAAGAGGTATGAAGCAGGATTTCTCCTGGAACCGTTCGGCTAAACAATATTTGCGGTTATATAAAAAGCTTTTATAAATTGTTATATCTTTAATAGCCGTTTATTTAACGGTTTTTTTGTTGGAAAAAAATTTAAAGCAAGATTTTATACTTTTTTTATGATTTCTTCATATCTCGTTCGTTTTTTGTTCAGGTGGCAGGTAGTGAAAAATTGTAGCTAATGTTAGCTTGCTATTAATTCCTTAACGTGCTATGGTGGTTGTGAATTTAATTTATATAATTTTAATAAAATTTAATTTGTATTGAATTTATGAGTAAAAAAATACTTTTCTTTTGTTTAATTTTCATTATTAGTGTGTTTACTCTGATAATTTTTTCACCAACAGTTTCGGCCGATGATTATTCGCACATTATTAATCTGGAGCCAGGCTGGAATTTGGTGTCAGCGGCCAGGCTGGTTGAGAGCCATGAGTTTTCCCTTCCAGAAATTTTGGACAACTTTGATATTTATTTGCTTGATCCAACAAGCCAGAACGGCTGGGCCACGATGGCCGACTTGGGCCAAAGCGAGTTTACGCCGCTTTATGGTTATTTTATTAATAACAAAAGCACTTCAACCCAGACTCTTACCCTGAATTATATTGAGAGCCCCGATCCATCTGACAGATTATTCAGCCGTGAACTTACCACTGGCTGGAACGTGGTCGGGATCGCTAACCCCGGCTACGCGCTCTCGCAGTACGCGCCTTCAAGCACAGACACAAATAATCCGTCAGATATTTTGATTTCTTTGTCTGCTTGTGTGGACATAGTAGTTGATATGACAGCCAATGCCTCGTCAGTCGCTTCGGTATTGATCAGCGATCAATGGGAAGCAAAAACTTTTAGCCAGATTAATGAGCTTAATGACTTTCGGGAAACCAAAGCCTACGCCGTATTTGTGGATGAGGCTTGCAATTATCAAGGTTTTCAAAATGACAATCCGATCGTGGGCAAGGGCTCCGAAGTTATTACTTTTTCAAAGGTAACTACAAGTGACGCGACCTACACGGAAAACGCAAGTCAGGTATTGTTGTATAAAGGGAAAATTACTGCCAATGACATAGATGACTTAAAGGTTGAAAAAGTAACTTTTGATGCTTCTTTTGGCAGTCTGGGTAACATTGATGAGTCTTTTGATAAATTATATTTCAAAAAAGTTAATTATGACGCCAGCGAAACTGAGATTGACAGCGTAACTTCTCTTAGCTCGGAAAGCGTATCTTTCTCCGGTTTTACTTTGGATATTCCAAAAGGTTCTTCCAACGGAATTTATGTGGTTGTCCGCGGTGATGTGAAAAGTTCACCAACCACTGGCACTCTGGCCCTGCGCTGGGATAATAGCGGAGCTACCACGACAAATTTTAACGTAAAAAATAGTGATAATAATCCTTTCATTCCTAAGCAGTATATTATTGACTATAATAATGGTCATACAACAACAATTGCCACTACTACTAAGGGCACTTATAATGTTGAATTTGACCTGGAATTAGCCGGCATTAACAATGCTAAAAATGTTTTGGCCGGCACTATGCCTCTGATCGGTCGTTTAAAGTTTACTGCTGATAATGAAAACGCAATCATTGAAGATTTAGTTATACAAAATCTGGGTGACGCGACTAATGGCACTTTAACTGCTTTATACCTTTATGACAACGCGGAAATGTCCGGTTCACCGCTAAGTAGCGCTGATATGGCGGCTGGGGTTATACCTAAAGCATTATTTGAAAACGTAAATATAGTGATTCCGACTAGCGGAGATACCTATATTTATATAGCAGGGTCATTAAAGGCAATTGATTATTCTGCGTCCCCAAGCGCTGGCTCAACCGGGGAGGCAGAAACCACTATTGCTTTGAGAGTGCCGGCTACAGCGCTAGACTATGTTACTAAAGTCGTGGGAGCGAATACCGGTGAAATATTAAACAATCCGTTTTTGCCGATTGATAAGACTGCCACATCTACCGTATATGGTGCTGTGATGTCAAATATCACCACTGATTTTGCTAATGCTACTTTACTGAATGGTACGGCTAAAGATATTTTTAGCTTTAAGGTAACTGCACCTAGTTCATCTAATATTGACCCTGATGGTGATGCGCTTGGCATAAAGATGACTACAGCCACTTTTCGTATTGCGACTACATCCAATATTGATTTAACATCATTTAAGATTGAGAGAGTAGGTGGTGCGAATGGCGAAAAAGACGCTAAAAATGGAGATGGAGTGGCGTCTGTAGTAACATATGGCTCAAACAATACTGTTGAAATTAATTTTTTTAATACGTATTCTTCAACTGATATTGACCTTACAATAAGGCCAGGTGATATAGCTAAATATATAATTATGGCTACTATCACCAATGTAGGCGCAGGTGGTGAAGCAGTGCAGATAACCATAGAAAGTGTTGATTCAAACGTGGCTTATGTTCATGAAACTGGTAATCTTGGTACGCCCGGTGCCGATACTGCCACTATTCGGCCATTGTTTGTTGGCATAAGCAATGTCCGCGGAGGAACACTTTCTAATTAAAAGCAAATAAAGATATGATGAAAAAAATATTTTACATTTTTATAATTTCGCTAACAGTATTGCCGCAGTTAGCCCTGGCAGCAGACCCATTTCCGGCCTGGCCAATGTCTTTTTACGGCACAGCCAGCTATGATTCCAACCCCTTGGCGGCCGGGACCAGGATTCAGGCCTTTGCCGGTGATGTGTTGGTTGGTGAGGTGGAAATGTCGGTAGACGGTATTTACGGCTATAATAATCCCACCCAGAGCCGCTTGATCGTGGGCGAATATTTGGGCGATCTTTTGTTTAAATATTTGTTGGCAGGTGAGAGCGAGTCCGTAACCGGTGACACGGAGATCAGATATTCAAGCGGCTTTGCCACTGGTACAGCCATTCTGTTCAATTTGGCTTTTACCAAAGCCGCACCACCACCACCCTCTGGCGGCGGCGGATACAGCCCACCGCCTATTCCACAGCCAGATCCGGCAACCACTACTGACCATTCGACAAGTTCAGGGCAGGAGAACGAGGAAGATGTTAAAGTTTTGGGTATAGAATATGATCCATACGAAGATTTAACCAGCCTTTTTGGCGTAGCCAGTGATATTGTTGA
>DAOVXE010000113.1 GCA_030636285.1 Candidatus Falkowiibacteriota bacterium
TTACCGTTCCGGGGTTAATTAATGTTGATTTTGCCGATGTAAAAGCGGTAATGGCTAACGCGGGCTCGGCTTTAATGGGCGTTGGTCAGGCAAGCGGTGAGAACAAGGCGATTGAAGCCGCTAAAACGGCAATTAATTCTCCTCTTTTGGAAATGAACATTGAGGGTGCCAGAGGAATTTTATTTACAATTACCGGCGGAGTTAATTTGGGAATGACAGAGGTTGGCGAAGCAGCTAAAATTATTACAGCTGCCGCTGAAGAAGACGCGAAAATAATTTTTGGCGCGGTAATTGATCCTAAAATGAAAGATGAGCTAAAAATTACAGTAGTCGCTACAGGTTTTGACGGACAAATCGGTTCCAGCAGGCGCGTAATTGAAAAAGAAAGATCTTATACGGGAAACGCATATATTGCCGAAAAGGAAACCGAGGAAATTGAAAAAAAAGAAAAAAGCAAAATATCTTCTTTAAAAGCGGCTCAAGCAGAGCCTGCCAAGAAAAAAGAGATTGCAAGCGATTCAGAAGAAGATGAATTAGGCATTCCGGCATTTATTCGGAAAAAGATGATGTAGGGGCAAAAACGTTCAATATATTGCAACATTAGCATAAAAAGGCTACAAAAATATTATTTTGTAGCCTTTTTTGATTGGTTTTAGAGTATTTTGGCACAAAATAGCAGATATTTTATATTTTGTGGATAAAAACATAAATCCGTAAGAAATTAATTAAAAAAGGAATTTAATTAATTTTTTACGGATTTTTTTGTATGAATAAAAAGAATTTAGAATTCCATATTAAAAATGATGATTATTTCGGGACTTTGGCCACGGTCATTGATTTAGTCAAGCAGAATTTGAATCCTTTTAAACAAAAGCAGGAAAAGAAAACATTGGAGAAACAGGTTAAAGAATTAATGTATTTACAGAAGAATTATAAGATAGCTAAAAAGTAGATTAACAATTTAATAAAATAATTTATTTCGGCTGAGTCCGGGATAACTGGAAAGGGGGTGATGAATATGGATCAAAAACCCCAAGAGATTACCGATGTGAATGAATCTTCTGAAGATTATCCATTGGGAGGATCTCTTGAACCTTACGATATTTGGCATGATTTGCAAATGCTGGAAAATGCAAGGCACAAATTAGGCCAAATAAAATAAGACACCCGCTCATAGTGAGCGGATGTCTTGATGCGATGAATATCTCTTAGGAAAAATATAATGCAGTCTTCTCAAGAGATTTCATTACCAACCTATCAATTTTAACATGATTAGTCAAGTTAATATTGATTTTAACAAATTAATAATATCAGTCCTTTTAGGGGGTTGATTAAGAAAAATTATGCAAACTAAAATTATGACCAGAACTGCCGTAAAGCAGAAAACTGGTTATCTAGGCAACTTTTTTATGGAAGTTGCCAACACAAAGCCTTATTTTAAGGCGGCGTTCGAGGGTTTTGCCGGAACAGGCAAAACATACACATCAGCCATGGTGGCGATTGGTCTTCACAAAAAAATCAAATCAAAAAAGCCGATTGTTATGTTTGACACAGAAAAGTCAGCTAAATTTTTGAAAGGTGTTTTTAAGGAGGCAGGCATTGAATTGCTTGTTAAAGAATCAAGAACACTGGCTGATTTAAAAGAATCAATGAGGATACTCCGAGAAGACCAAATGTCTGACATTTTATTGATTGACAGTATCTCTCATGTTTGGGAGGACACAGTTGAGGCGTTTAAAAGAAAAATGAAGAGGAATTATTTACAATTTCAAGATTGGGGAATTTTAAAGCCAATGTGGAAGTCTGAATTTTCCGATCCATTAGTAAGGGATCCATACAATATTATTATGTGCGGTCGCGCGGGATATGAGTATGAGAATGAAATAAATTCAGAAACAGGAAAAAGAGAAATTTATAAATCAGGCATAAAAATGAAAGTTGAGGGTGAAACAGCCTATGAACCTGATGTCTTGATTCTTATGGAGAGATTTGAAGAAATTTTGGGCAGGGATAAAAAAGTTTATAGACAAGCTACGATTGTAAAAGACAGATCAACTCTTATTGACGGCAAAACATTTGTAAATCCAACATTCAAAGATTTTGAACCGGCAATTGATGAGATGTTGTCTGATCCTGATGAGAGAGAAACTAAGGAAACCGATTCAACAGGGCTTTTTAAAACAGAAGAGGATAAAAGAGACTATATCAGGAATAAGGAAATAGTGCTTGAAAAAATTTCTAATGAATTAGTTAAGGCTTGGCCAAGCAGTGGCGCGGCTGATAAAAAATTAAGAATTGAAATGTCTGAAAAAGTATTTAACACAAACAGCTGGGAGGAGATTAAGCGAAAAGGACTTGCCGAACTTGCACCCGGGCTTGAAATATTAAAAGGCGCTATTATTGATTATTTTGCTGATCAATTTCCGGACAAGGTAGAGGAAAAAAAGGCTGGCTTAAAAAAAACGGTAAAACTCACCTTCGCTAAAGCTACGGCGGGCAAGACTGGAAAGGGGGCTAAAGATGCTAAGTAATATGTCAGTCCCGGGGCTCATCTCGGAAAAAATAAGACTTAAATCAAGAATTCAATCTCGCAATTATTTGTTGGGAGAATTTAGAAAAATAGTAAAAAGAGAGAATGAGAGGGACAGTCATCGCATAGCAGAAATTGAAGCGATCCTTACAGCCAAAGAAAAAAATAAAAATAATTTTAAAACATATATATTGTTTTAAAAACAAGGCCTTTGCGGCCTTGTAGGGCGGCGAGTAAAAATAACTTTCCGCGCTGTAAGGCCGCAATAAGCCCCATGCAAACAGATGAAGTATAACATCAATATCAATCAAATTATTTTGGCTAAAACTGATCTTGACATAATTGATGGCGCTATTCTTGATTATCTCTATTATTTATGCTCATCACGAAGTGAAAAAGTGGAAAAACATCGTAAAAACGGATTTACTTGGGTCAACTTTAATTATCTTTTAGAGGAGATGCCGTTGCTCAGGATCAAGGCGAAAAGCCGGGTATCGGAAAGAATTAAAAAAATTGCCGAAGTCGGATATATTTTGACTTGGCGAGAAGGAAATAAGATGTATATAAAGATGACTGGCAAGATTGACGAACTGTTCGTTAAATCGAACGACTTGCCACAAGCGTTCGTTAAAACGAACGGCTCTGTTCGTCAAAACGAACGCAAAACCGCCTCAACCGTTCGGCAAACCGAACACAATCATTATACTAATAATCATTATACTAAACCCAACGTTAACGTTGATTTAAAAAATGCGGATAATTTTTTGTCTGATATGGAAAGAGGGAGGCTTGAGCATTATCTTGAGAAGCTAGATGATTTAAAAAGTACAAAATTTTGGCTTGGAGTTATAAGGCAAATTGGTTTTCAAAAAACTATTGAAATATTAATTGACGTGGGAGAAAGCGAGACCGCTAAAGACAAGCGTAAATGCGCTGTCGGCTTGGACAAGAAAGCAGGCTTTAAAAAATTTTTTAGACCGAACAAAGACCGGCTACTATGAATAATTTAAAAACTAAAATTCAAAAAAATTTATATTTAAGAGTTGATTTTAATCACAGCTTTCAAACTAAAAGCGGTATTTTAGCCAAGGAGCCTCGGTTTTTTATTATCGGTGTTTTGCCGGTGTTGATTGCTTATAAGGACGGCAAAAAAGAACGAGCCAGTATTAATAAACATTTGGCTGTTAAAAAAGACCCGATGCTTAGAACACTGCATGGCATGAGGGCCGGTGAATTCAAAAATATTAAGAAGTATAAAAAAGAAATTGGAAGGATAATAGAAAAATTGGAAAAATCGTTTATAAAAATTTTGAA
>DAOVXE010000074.1 GCA_030636285.1 Candidatus Falkowiibacteriota bacterium
AACCAGCTGACGCAAAGAACAGCGATCGGGTTTATATTGAGATGAAGCGAAACGCGGACGGTTCGCGTGGCGCAGATCGTATCGGCACAGTATCCAAAAACGATCCGGAAGAGAAATATCTGGATTTAATGATTTTTTAGAAATTGCTGAAGAAATGATAAAATCGTTTAAGTTCATAATGTAATGGCATTCTCTATTTAGCAACAAGCAACACTGATCTTGATTTTAATCAAACCAATGCAATTTATCAAAAATAATGGAAAATTAAAGAGTGTTACAAATTAATCAAGAAGTTTATTATGAAAACTCAAGTAATAAAACCATCTGACGCGAAAAACAGCGATCGGGTTTATATTGAGATGAAGCGGAACGCGGATGGTTCGCGCGGCGCTGACCGGATCGGAACCGTAACGAAAAACGATTTGGAGAAAAAATGCCTGGATATAATGGGTGATAATTTGGTGTCTATTTTAATTGAATACGGCCGGATAGAAAAGATTGAAAAAATTATCGCAGACAAGTTGTGAATGTTTTTGTCAAAATTTTATACTTTCTTTATCTTTTCATAATGTCCGATGCTTTATTATAGATAGTAGTTAAATAATAATTACTATCTATGAAAAAACAAGGAAATAAATCAAGTTTTAAATTTTTTGCTCTGGCCTTAATACTGCCGGGGTTTTTATTTTTCAGCCAGACCGGCTCGCAAGCCGAGAGCGTGACAATCGTTATTAACGAGATATTGGTTGGGAGCGAAGGCGCGGCCAAGCAAGAGTTTATTGAGCTATACAACGCAAGCGGTCAGGAAATTGATTTAACAGATTACAGTTTAAAGAAAAAGACCCAGAGCGGGACCGAGAGCAATCTGGTTAGTAGATCAAAATTTATCGGCATGATTCCAGCAGAGGGATTTTTTGTCATCACCCATCCGGATTATGAAAGCGAATTTATTGCTGACTTGGTATATTCAGGCGCTTCTTACTCCATATCTAATAATAATACAGTTGTTTTATATAACGCGGATGGAGAGATCGTTGATCTGGTCGGTTATGGCGAGGCCGGAGAAAGTGAAACCAGCCCGGCAATCAACCCGAGTGCCGGTGAAAGCATTGAGCGGATAGTTTTAGGCGTTGACAGCGATGACAATAGCCTGGATTTTGCCTTAACCATGCCAAGCCCGCATGATTTTAGTACGAGCGTGTTGCCAATATTACCGGAGTGCGGTAATGGCAGTATTGAATCGCCGGAAGAATGCGATGACGGAAACACAGTGAATAATGATGGCTGCAGCGCGGATTGCCATATAGAATCCGATGATACACCGGATGATCCTGAAAGCAAAACGGATGATCCGGTGGAAGAAGGAGAAGTAGAAAGTGAAAAAAACAAATCATATAAATTAGGCGCGCTGGTGATTAATGAGCTGGTTGTTGATCCTGGCGACGGAGACAGTGAATGGGTAGAGATTTTTAATACCTTGTCCGAAGAAATAGATTTAGCCGGCTGGTGTTTATTTGAAGGCAGCGGCGCTAAAACCGAGCTGTCAGGCGCTATTAAAGCTTATTCTTACGCTGTTTTTTCCAAACTTAAAGGTAATTTGAATAATAGCGGCGACATTGTTGAGCTCCGGGACATTAGTGGCGTATTAATAGATAAAGTTGTTTATGGTAATTGGGGTGACGGGAACATTTCAGATAACGCGCCGACCAGCCCTGATCCTTTTTCAATCGCCAGGAAAATTGACGGGCATAATAGCTATAACAATTCCAATGATTTTATTATAACCCGCTTGCCTACCAAGGGCAAAGCCAACGAGATAATTCTGCTTGAAGAAGAAGCGGATATTAGTTTAAGTGAAAGAAAAGATTATGATTATAGCAATGAAATATTTATCTCGGAAATATTTCCCAATCCGATTGGCAAGGATGACGTGGAATTTATTGAACTCTACAATAACAGCGATCGTGGTGTGAATTTAAACGGCTGGCGCCTGGGCGACGAGAGCAAGCGCCGGTACACGTTGGATGTAAATATTAATGCGGGAGAATATTATGTAATCAAACGAGAGGCAAGCAAGATCGCTTTGAACAATTCTTTTGACACTGTAAAACTGTTTATGCCTTTGGAAGATAAGCCGGCTAAGCAAGTAAAATATGAGAAAGCCAAAGAAGGAGAATCCTTTAATTGCGTTTATGAAAAAGAAGAATCCGATTTTTTAAATCTGGAGCCAGGCACTGGAAGCGGCTGTTTATGGAGTGATAATGTTACGCCCGGCAGAGCCAATGAGGTGGAAGCAATTAATCATCCACCAAGCGTTGATTTTGACTGCCCGGACATAGGATATGTGGGTTTGCCAATTATCTTTGATAGTTCGGACACGATTGACCAGGATAGTGATGAATTACAGTTTAGCTGGGATTTTGGCGACGGCGCGACCAATATTCTGGCTATTCCGGAGCATACATATTTTAAGCCCGGAAAATACACAGTCAGTTTAATTGTCAGCGACGGCAAAGCAAAAGAAAAAATTGAAAAAATTCTTATCATTAATTATCCTGGCCAGGAAGATTTGGGTCAGTTGATAGAATCCGGCCAAATTATCATCAGCGAGCTGCTGCCTAACCCAAAAGGCGCGGATCAGGAGGGCGAATGGATAGAAATTTTCAATCAGGGAGAAAGCCGGGTTAATTTGCGCGGCTGGCAGGTTGATGACGCTGAAGGCGGCAGCCGGCCTTTTACTTTTTTAGATGATTTCTGGCTTGAAGCCGGCGCTTATTATCTTCTTGACCGGGAAGAAACCGGTTTGGCGCTTAATAATTCAAGCGACACGGTGCGGATTATTAATAATGAGATTGTTGTTGATGAAGTTAGTTATAGCAACGTAAAAGAAGGAGTGGTTTACGCGCTGGGCAATGGCAATTGGTCATGGTCAAGCGTATCAACACCGGGAGATAAAAATAAAATTAAGATTGTTGTTTCTGCGGCTAAAAAAGGCTCCAGCCAATCAAGCCAATCAAGCGCCAAGAATAAAATTCGCCTGGATCTTAAACTTGAACAATTAAAATATTCTGATAAGGGTGATTTAGTGCGTACGCGCGGCACAGTCGCGGTTTTGCCCGGGGTTTTCGGCTCCCAGTATTTTTATATTGTTGGTTCGCCCGGAGTTCAGGTGTATAACTACAAGAAAGATTTTCCAGTGCTAAGCATAGGCGATTATATTGAAGTTAGCGGGGAGATCTCGGAGATCAACGGGGAGAAAAGAATAAAGACCAAAGTTTCATCGGATATTGTTAATTTAGAAAGCCGCCAGGCTCCTATTCCAAAGGATTGCAGCTGCGAAGAAGTGAACGAAGCATATGTTGGACAATTAATTAAAGTGCAGGGCGAGGTGGTGGAGCAAAAAAGCTCAAGCATCTATATTGATGACGGGACTGACGAACAGTTGATCTATATAAAGGCCGCTACCGGCATTAATTCCAAACGCTATAAAGAGGGTGATAAGATCGCGGTCGCGGGCATTCTATCGCGAACCAAGTCCGGGGTGCGCCTTATGCCTAGAAACAACGATGATATAGTTAAGTTAAACAGCGAGAATGATAGCGAGGGTCAGGTTTTGGGGGAGGTGTCGATCAGCGATGAGTGGAGCCTGCCAGCGCGAAATAAACAGCTGGAACTGCTTAAATATTTATTAATAATTGCCGGCACAGTAATAATTATACTGGGAATAGTAATATTTCGCTTTATAAAAAAGAAATAAAATTTCATTTTAAATACAAGGGATATTGTGCTATAATTTAAAGTATAAACAGAGGTATGGAAAATACCTTGTTTTCGTGTTAATATTAGCTTTAATTTGAGTGAAATATGGCTAGACGCAGGCATTATCGGCGCAAAAAAAAGAGCATGCTGGATTATATCAGATTGCCCAGTATGCCAAATTTGGACTTGGATCCGGATACTAAAAAAGGGATTTTTATTGTGTTTATTCTCGCTTTAGGGGCGATAAGCCTTCTCGGCCTCTTTGATATGGCCGGTCTTTTAGGGCAGTATCTTAAACAGGGATTAATGCTTGGTTTTGGCTGGGGCAAGTGGGTTTTCCCGGCTATTCTTTTGGCGCTTGGCTATATGCTTTATGATGATGAGCGTTTTGATCTGGGCAAAGGCAATTATCTTGGCCTTATTATGTTTATTTTTTCTTTTCAAACTTTGTTATTTTTATTTGTAGAATATGACCAGTGGCCGACCGCGATTGAGTTCGGTATTGGCGGCGGCTATGCGGGTTTGTTTTTGGCTAATCTATTTATAAAGCTAATGGGTTTTATTGCCTCGCTTTTGGTTACTTTAGGATTATTAATTATATCTATATTGCTTATATTTAATACTACTTTAACAGCTCTTTTTGGAGCGGACAGTATTGTTGCCAAAGCATTTTATCCAATAAATTTTATAATCGCTAAAATATTCCGCCGCGAAGAAGAGGATGAAGATGAGGACAAGGAAGACGAAGAGGACGATGACGAAGATGAAGACGAGGATGAAGACGAAGACGAGGAAGAAGAGAAAGGCGACGAGGAGGAGGAAGACGAAGACGAAGATGAAGAGGAGGAAGACGAAGATGAAGACGGAAATGATGAGAAAGAAGAGGAAGTTGAAGACGGGGGAGAGGATGAAAAAAGTAAGGAGCCGAAATTTGTTGCCAAAGAAGTTAAGGAAGACGAAGATATATATTGGTGGATGAAGCCAACCGGTTTGGATTTTAATATTCCGTTTAAACTTTTGGACGGGCGCAAAGAAAAACCGACCAGCGGCGATATTGAAGAGAATAAAAATATTATTAAGAATGCCTTGCGCAATTTTAATATTGA
>DAOVXE010000131.1 GCA_030636285.1 Candidatus Falkowiibacteriota bacterium
ACTGCAATTTCCATATTTTGGTCAAATTTTCTAAAAATTTTTTCAGCTTAGCTTAGGCTAAACCTCAAAAATTATTTAAAAAATTTGCCTCAAAATCTGCCTGTACTCGCTTGACGGGTGAAAATTTCGTTACAAAACTTATTGTGCAGTGAGTCTACCATTCCCCGTTAAGGGCGCTGGGGTAATACATTTTTACTGCTCCAGCCTCTTTAACGGGGTTTTAGTTTAGAGCCTGTTTAAAAACCCCATTTTTACTGCAAATTCCAAATTTCGGCATAATTTTTTCTAAATTTTCTCGCCTATGCTTAGGCATAAGCTCAAAAATTTATAAAAAATTCTGCTCAAAATTTGAAATTTTCGCTACAAAAGCGGGTTTTCAAACAGGCTCTTATGTTAATTGATACTCACGCCCACTTAAATTTGAATTCTTTTAAAGATGACGCCGGTGAAGTAATTCAGCGGGCATTAAATGAGAATACATGGATGATCAACGTCGGTGCTGATCTTAAGTCCAGCCGGCGGGCTTTGGATTACGCTAACAAGTATGAGCGCGGAGTATATGCCGCTGTCGGTTTGCACCCAATGCATTTATTCCGGTTTAATGCCAAAACAGAAGAATACGATTTTACCACCCAGGGCGAAGAATTTAATTATGATGTTTATGAGCAATTAGCCAAGTTTCCCAAGGTCGTGGCGATCGGGGAGGTGGGGTTAGATTTTTATCATATGAATATCGGTGTGGCCAGGGATGAGATCGTAAGCCTGCAAAAAAAGGTTTTGTGGCAGCAGCTTCTCCTAGCTTGCCGTTTGAATTTGCCGGTTATAATTCATAGCCGTAAATCTTATGACGATTTGGTTGAATTGATAAAAAGATTCCGTAAAGAGCATCGCGATCTAATGCCAAAAGATAAGCCCTGGGGAGTAGTGCATTGCTTTGAAGGGAGCGAGGATGAAGCCTGGCGTTTCTTTAACCTCGGGTTAATGGTCTCCTTTACCGGCCTTATAACTTTTAGCAAGCGTTTTGACGACTTGATCCGGCGCTTGCCTAATGAAAAATTCATGGTTGAAACCGACTGCCCTTTTCTCGCGCCCGAGCCGTGCCGCGGCCAGCGAAATGAACCAATACTGGTAAAGCATATAGCCCAACATATTGCCGAGATCAAAAATTTAAGCCCGGAACAAGTGGCCGAAATTACAACGCAAAATGCAAGAAAGTTTTTTAATATATAAAGCACTCAAATCTACAAATTTACTTCAAATCTGCAAATAAATTAACGAGTTGAACTTTCTATATTTATAGATTTGAGTGTTTTTTATTTGATATTAGCTAAAAATAAAAAATGGCAAACCCCTTGACTTTTAGGGGTTTTTAACTACAATATAAATAGACTCACTGCACAATAATTTACTACTACAATTTCTATATTTTGGTAAATTTGTTCAAAAATATTTTAGCCAATATTATAACATTGCCAAAAAAATTTTTGAACAAATTTCCTCAAAATCTAAAAATTTCGCTACGCAACTTATTGTGCAGTGAGCCTATTAGACAAAAATAATAATATTTTTTGCTATAATAAGTAAATCGTCAAGGGCATATATGCCCTTGCTGTTTGTTTTTCACAAAATGGGAGAAATAAAGCCTAAGGCTACGGAGGACGCGTGGTGGCAGCCGGCAGTCATGATATTTTTTAAGATGTCTGCCTGGATCGTGGCGCCGGTACTGCTGGGTACGTTTCTCGGACGCTGGCTGGATAAAAAGTATGACTCCGAGCCTTGGGGCTTTATCGGTATAGTTGGAATTGCTTTTGCGGTGTCAATGACCGGGTTGATAATTGAAACGACGAAAGAATATAAGAAAATTACAAAAGAAAGTAAACATGACAAAGGAACCAACAATTGAACATTTTACAGAAGAGGAAGTTGATATTATAAATCACGTGGACAGTGATGAACATGCCGCGGCTGAGACGCATGAAGAGATCGCCCATGATCACAACCTTTTTGCCGAGCCGATATTTAACATTGGCAGTTTTACGGTTACTAACTCGCTTATTAATTCCTGGATCGTGGTTATTTTGGTTATAATTGCGGCTGTGATAGTCAGGAAAAATATCAAGACAATACCAGGCAAGATCCAGAATGTAATGGAAATGGTCGTGGACGGCTTTTTGGACATTTTTGATTCTGTTACCGGCTCGCGAGACAGAAGCCTTAAATTTTTTCCTTTGGTGTTTTCATTTTTCATTTTTATTTTAATAAACAATTGGCTTGGCTTGCTTCCGGGTATCGGTTCAATCGGTCAGATTGTCGCGCAAGACGGCCACGCGGTTTTTATTCCTTTTTTCAGAGGCGGAACAGCAGACCTGAATACTACGCTTGCGCTGGCTATAATCGGGGTCGTGTTTTCTCATATTTTTGGCGTAATGGCTATTGGCGCGTGGAATTATATGAATAAATTTATTAATATAAAAGCCTTTTTAGAAATTCCTAAGAAGCTTAGAAAAGACCCGAGCGTGTTGATCGTTAATCCGATCAAAGCATTTGTGGGAATAATTGAAATAGTTGGCGAGGCAGCCAAGGTCGCAAGCCTTTCTTTCCGGCTTTTTGGAAATATTTTTGCCGGCGAGGTTTTGCTCGCCTCAATGGCTGCGATTTTGGCTTTTGGCCTGCCTATCCCTTTCATGTTTCTGGAAGTGATAGTCGGGCTGATCCAGGCTTTAATATTTGCCATGCTGATTTTAGCTTATTTAACAATGGCGACAACAGCAGAAGAACATTAATTAGTTTAATAAAGTTCATAAAGTTAAAAGTTGAAAGTAGCGGCTTTATAAACTTTCTACTTTTAATTTTATAACTCAATATTTATGGAAAATGTAATGCTTGCTAAGGCTTTGGCAATTGGCATTGGTTCAATCGCCCCTGCTATCAGCATTGGTATGATCGGCTCCAAAGCCATGGAGGCGATCGGCAGAAATCCTGAGGCTGCCGGCAAAATTTTAGTGCCTATGCTTTTGGCATCCGCTTTTGCCGAAGCTATTGCTATTTACGCTCTAGTTATTGCCTTTGGGATAAAATAAATTGTTTTATGCGCGGGTAATTATTAACATAATTCCCTGCAGATAAAATAATTTTTGAATAATGAATTAAGAATCAAGAATCAAGGTTTTATTGTAGCTCCTTAATTCTTAGTTCTTAATTCTTAATTCTTTTTTTATGGAAAGTCTAATTGACACATTTCATATTGATATTAAGCTGTTGATCGCTCAGACAATTAATTTTGCTATTGTGATCTCGGTTTTGTATTTTTTCGCCCTTAAGCCTTTAGTCCAGGTAATGAAAGATAGAACAATGAAAATTGAGAAAAGCCTGGAAGATGCCAAAAAAATAGAAGAAAAATTAAGCAAAACAGACCAGGAGTATAATAAA
>DAOVXE010000079.1 GCA_030636285.1 Candidatus Falkowiibacteriota bacterium
GAACGAAGCGAAGCGCAGTGAAGAATCTCGAGAATATCATAAAGACGCTAAATTCGACGGGATTCTTCGCTGTCGCTCAGAATGACAGTGAGCAATTAAAATTACTTGCGGTAAACCTGGACGCAAAAAGAGCGGCTCAAATGAGCCGCTCTTTTTATAGTTATGAGTTATGAGTTGCGCGATTTGCCCTACATCATTGGCATGCCGCCGCCCATTCCGCCCATACCTCCGGGAGGCATCATTGGAGCGTTGTCTTTTGCTTCCGGTTTATCAGTGATCACGGCCTCAATTGTTAGGAACATGATCGCGGCGCTAACAGAATTTTCCAAAGCGCTTCGCACTACCTTGGTCGGGTCAACGATTCCGGCGCTGATCATATCTTCAAATTTATCCTGAGCGGCATTATAGCCCAAATTGTTTTGGCCGCCTTTATTTTCACGGATAATATTATAGAGGATCAATGAGCCGTCTTTACCGGCGTTTGAAGCGATTTGCTTAATCGGTTCCAAAATCGCCGAATCAATAATGCGGGTTCCGGAATTATCGCTTTTTTTATCGGTTAATTCTTCAAAGGCATTGCCGGCCTGAGCCAAAGCTAATCCTCCGCCAGGCACGACACCTTCTTCAACCGCGGCGCGAGTAGCGTTAAGAGCGTCCTCAATGCGGTCTTTTTTCTCTTTCATTTCCGTTTCCGTGGCGGCTCCGACTTTGATCACCGCGACTCCGCCGGCCAGCTTGGCCAAACGTTCCTGCAATTTTTCCTTGTCAAAATCAGAATCACTGGCTTCAATGCCTTTCTTAACTGATTCAACCCGGGCTCTAATTTTGTCCTGGTCCCCTTTACCCTCAACAATGGTAGAATTATCCTTGGTAGAAACTACTTTCCGCGCCTGTCCAAGGTCTTCAATCTGGGTCTTTTCCAGTTTAAGGCCGACCTCTTCGCTGATTACCCGGCCGCCGGTCAAAACCGCGATATCTTCCAGCATTTCTTTGCGCCGATCCCCAAAGCCCGGGGCCTTTACCGCAAGCACGTTAAAGGTGCCACGAAGCTTGTTAACCACAAAAGTGGCCAGCGCCTCGCCTTCAATCTCTTCGGCAATAATAACCAGATCTTTCTTGCCGGCCTGAGCCATTGCTTCCAATAGGGGTAGAACCTCCTGGATAGAAGCGATCTTTTTGTCGGTAATTAAAATATAAGGATCGTTGAATTCGGCTTTCATTGAATCAGCGTCAGTGATCATATAAGGGCTTACATAGCCTTTATCAAACTGCATGCCTTCAACCACTTCTTTTTCCACGCCAAATGATTGGCCTTCTTCCACGGTAATAACACCGTTTTTGCCAACCGAGTCCATGGCCTCGGCAATAATGTTGCCGATCTCTTTATCATTGGCGCTGATAGACGCGACCTGGGCGATCTCATCCTTGGCGCTTATTTGCTTGCTCATTTCTTTCAGCTTGCTCACTATTTCGCGCGTTTTAGCCTCCATGCCCACCCTGATATCAATCGGGTCAACGCCGGAAGAAACCAGTTTAAGCCCTTCGCTGATCATTGCCTGAGCCAGGATCGTGGCGGTAGTTGTTCCGTCGCCGGCAACATCATTGGTTTTGCTCGCGACTTCTTTAACCATCTCGGCGCCTAGATTTTCATATTTATCTTCAAGCTCAATTTCTTTGGCCACAGTTACGCCGTCCTTGGTAACAGTCGGGCCGCCAAAGCCTTTGTCCAAAACCACATTTCGCCCTTTAGGCCCTAATGTAACCTTAACGGCGTTAGCCAGTTTATCAACGCCATTTTTAAGAGCGCTGCGCGCTTCTTCATTATAAATTATTTGTTTTGCCATGTATTTTTCTTTATTTATTATTTATTAATAATTGCAAGTATGTCGCTTTCGCTGATCACTAAGTATTCTTCATCCTCAATGTTTATTTCGTCAGGTGAATACTTTTTAAACATAATAATGTCGCCAACCTTTACACTCATGGCCGCGTGTTGGCCGTTATCCAGAAGTTTGCCTTCGCCGACGGCAATGACTTCGCCTTTTTCCGGGCGTTCTTTGTCCACGGTATCAGGAATAACAATACCGGACTTGGTAACTTCATCTTGTGAAATCGGCTTTACCACAACATTTGTGTGAATTGGTTTAATGTCCATAAATCGGATTTCAGATTTTAAATTTTAAGTTTCATATTTTTATCTGAAACCAAAAAACTAAAATCTTTAATTATTTTTTAATCTTAAAATTTAATTTTTTAGCACTCTCACTCTTTAAGTGCTAAACTCGCATTATTGTATCTTAACCACAGATCAATATCTTGTCAATATTGACAAAAAAATCAATCTATGGCATGATGATTTATCAGTTTAAAAAAATTTAACTAAAAATAAACAAAAATATCGTTATTTAACAATAGGAGGTGGATAATGAAGGAACTAACTGCTTGGCTTGTTGGTTTTATTATGATAATGGTTGCGTTTCGATATGCTTATCAAGTGTATACGAGAGATATTAGTCCAACATTATCTACTTGGCTAATCTTTCTTACCGGAACATCCCTTAGTTTTGTCACCTATATGGTAGCAGAAGATAAAGATTTTCAAAGTGGAATTTTGAATACTATAGATGTAATGGTAAGTCTCTTAATTACATTCTCTATTGTAATTTGGGGCAAAACTTTAAAAACACATTTTAAACCATTTGAGAAAAAGTATCTCATCAGTGCTGGCGGAATAGTCTTATTTTGGATTATTTCAAAAGATGCGTTTACTTCTAACTTATTAGTTCAGTTACTAATATTTATTGGGTACTTTCCGACAATACAAAATTTAGTTACGAAAAAAAAGAACACGGAATCACTTTCCGCTTGGGGACTTGTTCTCATTGCAACAATTATTGCTCTTTATCCGGCAATAGTCGGTGGAAATCTTTTAGCTGTTATTTATGTCGGTAGAACAGTAGTAATGGTCAATGTCGTTCTTTGTATAATGCTTTTCTATCATTTTAAAGCAAAAACTCCTATACCGACTCGTTAATTCCTCAAACCACTTAATTCACGCCGTCAAACCAAATCAACACTGGTCTGGCGGTTTTTTTTACCTTGATTCTTTATTCTTTATTCCTGCTTCCTAAATTCGTAATTCGTAATTTTTAATTGATAATTGACTATTCTTTATGCTTCTTTAAAAAACAGGACAAAACCGGCGGGGCTATGAAAGTGGTTAAAATTACCATAACAATAATTACTGAAAAAACTTCATCAGAAATCACGCCCAGCGACTTGCCGATATTTCCAAAGATCAATCCAACCTCGCCTCTTGGCACCATGGCAAAACCGACTATCCATTTATTATACTGCTTAGGCAAAAATACGCCGGAAATAACTTTTCCAAAAACAGCCACAATAGTCACCAATAAAGCAATTAACAAAACTTTGGGATTAAAAAAAGTTTCCAGCCTTACCTGCAAGCCGGTGTAAACAAAAAACAGCGGAACAAACACAAAAGCGACATTTTCTATTAGATCTTCAACATGCTTATGCGAATGCATTGCCAGAATATTATATAATGATTTTCCAACATTCGTGTCTTCATGATTCTTTTTTATCCATTTTTCAATATCCCTTATCAATCTGTAATTTTTAAATCCGGAAAAACAAACATTATCCAAAAGCAAGCCGGCGACAAAAGCTCCGATGATCGGAGCCAAACCGAACAAGCTGGCAATGTATGAAAAAAACAATCCGATTGATAAAGCTAAAGACAATTTCATGCCGATTCCGGTATGAATCTTTAAAAGCACTTTTCCTAAAGTCGTGGCAATATATTTTCCTATTATTATGCCTCCAAAAAGAAATCCAAAAGCTTTTAAAGTAATTATAGCAATGGCAGCCGGACTTATTGAGCCAACCGTGGCAACAGCGGTGATAACAGCCAAAATCATCAAACCCAAAATATCGTCAATAACAGCCGCGCCTAAAACAACCTTTGCTTCTTTGATACGCAGTTTATTAAAATCTTTAAATACCCTGCCTGTTATGCCGACCGAAGTGGCTGTCAGAGCCGCGCCGATAAAAAGATAAGCTATTTGCTCCAGTCCCGGGAAAACATAAGGGCCGACTACATAAGTGCCTAAAACAAAAGGCGCGACCACGCCGATTATTGCCACCACAAGCGATTTAGCGCCGACACTTCTTATTTCTTTAAGATTGCTTTCCAGTCCGATCTGAAAAAGCAAAAGCACGACTCCGAATTCAGCCAAAAACGCGATGATCGCGTTATGCTCCAGTTCCCTGAAAAAGGCAAAACCCAAAAGCGCCAAATTTCCCAAAACAACGCCGACTAATATTTCACCAAGCACTGCCGGCTGGCCAAAACGCGTTATTAAACTGCCTACCTTGCTTAAAATAAGTAAAACAGCCATGGCTCCAAAAACCAAAGCTATCTCTCCGTGGCCGCTTGACTGCTCTTCACCATGTTCAGCGGCAAAAGAAATTGCCGGAATAATCAATATTCCCAGCAATAACACGATAAAAATAATTTTTTTAACAACTTTTTTTGTATACATTTCTTGACATTAAATTACTTTGAATTACGAAATACTCTTTTCTGTCATTCTGAACGGAGCGATAGCGGAGTGAAGAATCTCGCGA
>DAOVXE010000117.1 GCA_030636285.1 Candidatus Falkowiibacteriota bacterium
CAGGTTGTCAAAATTCTGTCGTCTGTCGTCTGTTGTCTATAAAATGTCTTCAAAAATTCTCTCTGCCGCGGTCATTGGTTTGGACGCGGAAATAATAGAAGTTGAAGCCGACACCGGCGGCGGCGATATGGGTACTTTTAAAATCGTGGGTTTGCCGGACATGGCGGTTACCGAATCGCGCGAACGGGTGCGGAGCGCGATCAATAATTCCATTGCCCGCTTGACACGCAATAAAATAACCATTAATCTGGCGCCGGCTGATCTAAAAAAGCACGGCCCAAGTTATGACCTGCCGATCGCGGTCAGCGTACTTATCAAAACCAGGAATTTAAGAGTAGCTGACGATTTAAACAGTATGATCTTTGTCGGCGAGCTGGCTTTAAACGGCGGCGTGCGGCCGGTCAATGGCATCCTCTCGGTCGCCCACAGAGCCATAGAGAAAAAAATCAAGTCTTTATTTGTGCCGGCTAACAATGCCAGCGAAGCCAAACTGGTCGGTGATATAGATGTTTATCCGGTTAAAAGCTTGCGGCATCTGGTAGAGCATCTGGAAAAACGAACCGAGATTAAAGCCATGCCCAGGCGCGAATTTGATTTTAGCAACGCGCCTATCCAATTTGATATGTCTCACATTCGCGGCCAGGAACACGTAAAACGAGCCATGGAAATCGCGGCCGCCGGAGCGCACAATATGCTTATGAGCGGGCCGCCTGGCAGCGGCAAGACCTTAATCGCGCGCACCATGCCCTCTATCCTGCCTGACCTGACTCTGGATGAAGCTTTGGAAATCACCAAAGTTTATTCAGTAGCCGGAGCGCTCCCCACCGACACTTCCCTGATAACCAGCCGGCCTTTCCGCTCGCCCCATCATACCGCCTCGGGCGTGGCCCTGGTCGGTGGCGGCGCCTGGCCCCGGCCGGGTGAAATATCACTGGCGCACCGCGGGGTTTTGTTTTTGGACGAATTCGGCGAATTCCCGCGCGCGGTTTTGGAAAATCTGCGCCAGCCGCTGGAAGACGGCATTATTCATGTCAGCCGCGCCGCCGGCAACTTGAGCTTTCCGGCTAAATTCATTATGATCACCGCCATGAACCCGTGCCCTTGCGGTTTTTTGACCGACCCGGACAAAAACTGCACCTGCTCGCCGACTCAGATGATCAATTACCGCAAAAAGATATCCGGCCCCATCCTGGACCGGATTGACCTGCATATTGAGGTCCCGCGAATTGATTTTGAAAAACTCTCCAGCACCAAAGGCGGTGAAAAATCCAAAGACATAAAAAAACGGGTTGAAAATGCCAGGAACTGGCAAAGAAAACGTTTTCAGGATACCGCTTACATAAGCAATTCAGAAATGAGCTCGGAAGCGGTTAAAAAATATTGCCCGGTTGACCAGGCTAGCCAGCAGCTGCTCAAGAACGCGGTTGAGCAAATGCACCTCTCGGCCCGCGCTTATTTCCGTATTCTTAAGCTGGGGCGCACCATCGCTGATCTGGAAAATAAAGAACAAATCGCCCCGGCCCATATTGCCGAAGCGCTTCAATATCGGCCTAAAATGGAGTGAGTTGTAGATTTTATCCCAAATATGATATAATTATAGTAATAATTATTACTTATTTGGTTTATGAAAAAGCAATTAATTGTTTTATTATTAGTCTTTATAATATTGCCGCTTTCCGGCTGCCTTAAGGATCTGGGGGAACGGCCAAAAGGAGTTACGTTGAATTACTGGCGGGTTTGGGATGGCTCTGATGATTTTGCCGAAATTATCGCTTCTTATAGCCGCCGCCATCCTTACGTTACGATTAAGTATAAAAAACTCCGCTATGACGAATTTGAACAGGAATTGATTGAAGCCTTTGCCACTGACCGGGGGCCGGACATATTCTCCATCCATAATACCTGGATGTACGGCTATCAGGCCAGGGGCCTTTTGTCGCCCATGCCGCCTGAAACCGTGATGACCGTGCCGGAAGTCAAAGGAAGCCTTAAAAAAGAAGTTTATTGGAACAAAATTAAAAATAAAAGCCCGAGCCTGAACCAAATCCGCAATGATTTTGTTGATACGGTTTACAATGACATAGTAATTAATTATAAAGACGAAAAAACCAATGTGTCCAGTCCGCGCGTTTTTGGCCTGCCTCTTTCGGTTGATACTCTGGCCATGTTCTATAATAAAGACCTTTTTAATAACGCCGGCATTACCAGTCCGCCTGAATTTTGGAACCGGGAATTTCAGCAAGACGTTAAAAAACTAACCAAGCAAAACAATAAAGGCGAGATTATCCAATCCGGAGTCGCCCTTGGCGGCAGCGATAATATTGAACGCTCTACGGATATCCTTTCAGCGCTAATGATGCAAAATGGCGCCCAAATGATGCAAGGCTCAAGCATTGCTTTCCATCGCCGGCCAATGGGCGAAAGCAGGGACTATAACCCGGGCATTGACGCCCTGCGATTCTATTCTGATTTTGCCAATCCGGCCAAAGAAGTGTATAGCTGGAATTCTAATCTGGAAAATTCACTGGACCTGTTCATCGCCAATAAGCTGGCGATGATGTTTGGCTACTCATACATGCTACCGATTATTAAATCTCAGGCTCCAAAGCTGAATTTTTCAGTAACCGCGCTGCCGCAAATTGAAGGCAATCCGCAGAGTATTAACTTTGCCAATTATTGGGTAGAGGTGGTTAGTAATAAATGTAAAAATAAAGACGCGGCCTGGGACTTTATTAAATTTATTACCACGAATAAAAAAGCGGTTAAAAGCTATCTTGACAAAACCCAGCGCCCGACCGCCCTGCGTTCGCTGATTGACGAACAGATTGAAGAAGAGATTATTACCCCTTTTGTTAACTCAATCCTAACCGCTAAAAGCTGGTACCGGGGCAATGACGCGGTAACGGCCGAAAAAATCTTAAACGATATGATTGACAAAGTAGTTAATAACCAAAATACTATAACTGAAGCGGTTAATATAGCAGCGCAAAAAGTCCAACAAACCATTAAAAGCAATTAATCCGGTTAACCCGGGCTTTAAAACCCGGGTTAACTTAATATATGTATAAAATTTTTAAAAATATTTTATCTTTCTGTATTTTAGCTACTCTTTGTCTTGCCTTAGCCTCTCCTGTCTGGAGCCAGGAAGCCCTAATTCCGGGCACTGGCCCGGACTGCAACTGCCAAACTATTACCGATGACGGCAGTGATTGCTATAAATATTGCAAAGGCGATTATGGGATAAACGATATCTGGCAGATAGTAGCTAACTGGGCAAACAGAATTTACGGCCTTATCGGTTCAATTGTTTTAGTAATGTTTATTTACGGCGGTTTTGTCTTTTTGACCTCAGCCGGAAGCAAAGAACGGGTTACCAAGGGTAAAGATATTATTGTCCAATCTATCATCGGCATGGCCATTATTTTTTTAAGCTATACGATCATCGGTTTTGTTTTTTCCATGCTTGGAGTGCCGGGCGGAGAAAACTTTTATTCCACCGGCTGGTTTAAATAATCATTCAAAATATAAAATATCATTATTGTGGGCTGGGTAAAACCAGCCTAATTTAAATATGAATAGATTTAAACAAAGCAAAATAAACGACACAAAAGAGTTGATCGCCTTGGAGCTTAAAAAGGCTCGTGTTAATAAAAACCTAAGCCTGGAGGAAGCAGCTAAAAAAATCAATATTAATAAAAAATATCTTCTCTCCCTTGAGGCCGGCGAATTTAACAAGCTGCCGACCGGGATTTACCAAAAAAACTTTCTC
>DAOVXE010000193.1 GCA_030636285.1 Candidatus Falkowiibacteriota bacterium
AGCCAAAAATTTAAAATATAAATTTCAAAATAGTTATTTGATAATAAATAGATATAATAAGGAGATATGGTAATGACAAACACAAGTATATAAAATAATATATTATAAATAGAGATTGTTTTTTGGCGCAGTTGATGAAGCAGGATCAAAAAAATCGGGGCAATAAAAAAAATAGTTTTTTGCAGGAATAAGAAAGCGATTCCCAAAGAAACAGAACTTAAATAAAAAAATGGTTTGTTTTTATTTTTTATAAATAAAAATAAAAGCCATAGCGATAACAGGCAAAACGTAACCTGAAAGTTGTCGGGCCGGATTTCCGTTGCCGTAACCACGAAATAAACAATGTTGTTTAGAATAAGCAGGCTTAAGAGAGCCATTTTTTTATCCTTAATATGGCGGGCGATTTGATAAGTTAAGAAATATATTATTAGAAGATTAATAAAAATGAATATTCGGGCATAGTATAGGGTATTAAGCGTGTCTTGCCCGGCGTGCACTAATGGAGTTAACATTTGATAAAACAAAGGATGATGATGTTCAAAAAAATCAGTATAAAGATTTTCTCCTTGTGTCAATTTCCAGGCGTAATGAATTGATTCAAATTCATCACTATTAAACAGACGAATAAACTGGTTGCTGAAAATTAAAGACACCTGGATCATTAAAACGATGATAATGATAAGATAAAGGTGTTTGTTGATAAAATTAAAAATTTTGTTTATCATATGATTATTGGGTAAATTGAGTGAATGGTGTATAGTTATTATATTATAAAATAGTTAAAATAAGAAATGGCAGAACAAAAAAATACCGGATTTTTATTAATTAATAAACCAATTGGTCCGACCTCTCATAATATTATAGATAAATTGCGGCGCATAACAGGAATAAAAAAAATCGGGCACGCCGGCACGCTGGATCCGTTTGCCAGCGGATTATTGATCGTGGCCGTAGGCAGGGAGGCGACAAGGGGAATAAGCGAATTTGTTAAGCTGGATAAAGTTTATGAGGCAGAGCTAAAGCTTGGCATGGTTTCTGATACGCATGACAGAACAGGCACACAGCACATAACCCGCCCGAACGCGAGCGTCGAGTCGGGCGCGGCACATAACACGCAACACATAACAAAAGATCAGATTGAAAAGGTTTTAGATAAATTTATTGGGGAACAAAAACAAATTCCGCCGATGTACAGCGCCAAGAAGGTTAAGGGCAAAAAACTATATCAACTGGCCAGACAAGGCAAGACAATTAAAAGAGAGCCGGCAGATATTGAGATATTTAATATTGAATTGCTTAAATACAAATGGCCTGAACTAAAAATAAAAGTCCACGTTTCCAGTGGAACCTATATTCGCGCTCTGGCCCGGGACATTGGCAGACAGCTCAAGTGCGGGGCGTATTTAGAAGAGCTTAAAAGAACCGCGATTGGTAATTATAATTTGGATCAAGCCAAAACTTTAAACGATTTGGAAGAATCAAATTGGCGCGAGTTGTTAATTTCGGTTTAGCATATAACCGAATACTTTCATATTATTCTGGCAGATGTTTTCAATCTCTTTGAGATTGTTTTTGCCGAAGAAATCCAGATGGCTAATTCGGCGGTTGCCAGCCGGCTGAAATTGTTTATCAATTAGTTTGCCAATGTCTCGTTTTGCTTCCAAGCCCAATTTTTCAGCCAGGTCTTTAATGGCCTCTTTTTTGTTTTTAAGAAAATCCTCAAAACGAATCAGAATAAAATTTTTTTTACGCAAATTGTATATATTAGCGATCTTATTCCAACGAACGGCCAGATTTTCAATATAGTTTCCCTCCTTTTCATTAAGCCAATTAACCCTAAGCGCCTTTTGCCAATTAGGCTTTAGTTTGGCAAATTGCTTCGCGCTGATATCAGCCTGGTCGCCCGGGATGTTTAAGCGGTTTAAAATGCTTCTAATATTATCCCTTGGGTCTCTAATTATTAAAACGAATTTGGCTTTATTAAATTTTTTTTTAAGTTCATTGGAAAAAAAAGTAAGCTCCGGTGATTTTATAATGTTTTTGGAAAAATCCAGTCTGTTATTATCAATAAAATCAGCAAATGTAATTTTTTTATCCTGGAACAGTTCAAGAGTAGGCCGGGCGTATTCATTTCTTAGATCAATTGATACTTTTTGTCCGGTGTGAAGAGCAAATAATGTAGCGATAACAGTTGAGCCGGATTTTTGATTGCCTAAAATAAAAATCGGGTGATTGTTGATTTTAGGATTAACAATTTTCTGCCAGTAATATCGGAATAAAAACAAAATTTTTTTAACAGATCTGGGAATATAACGGGCAACGGAATTTAGCCGGGATCGAAGATAAATGATTGATATTTTTTTGGCCGATTTCATATATTCATAATTTACGCAGTTGCTTATTTAATAAGTATAAACATTAGCTAATATTATTTATTTTTGAAGCGAGGCTGTTTGAGCGCAGCGAGTTCCGCAGCGAAAAAATAAATAATATTAGCTAATGTGATCATGAATATAATTTAAACGCATAAGTC
>DAOVXE010000129.1 GCA_030636285.1 Candidatus Falkowiibacteriota bacterium
GAGGACTTGATTTGGCCATTTGGATTTGGTTTTTGGCATATTGGTTTTTGAACCGGCAGGAATTGTTTTTGTCCGAGGGTTTATTAGGAATGATGGTGCTTCATTTTCCGGCCTCTTTTTTGTTGCCACTTCTGGGGTCAATACTTGTATTTATATTTAACCTGTTTTTTCAGGGAGCGGTTGATCACCTAGTACCGCAAACCATGTTTCTTTTTATAGTTGGAATAGCACAATATTATTTTATTGGTTATTTTATTGGCTGGCTGATAGTCAAGCTACGCCGCAGATTTGGTTTTGACAAGTCTACGCCGGAGTCAAAAGAAAAGCCAAAGTCGGGCAGGATAAAAGTTTGGGGTTATAATATCTTGTGTATGTTGTTTACGATTTTAATATTGCAGATGCTCATGGATATTGCTTCAGGTGTTATGCTGGATTTTGAAATGTATAAAATGAATTATCCGCCTACTAGACATTATCTGGAATTGGCAATATTCATTATGTGGCTATATAGTACCTACCGTATTATTATCTATAACAAAAAGAATGAGACTGTTAAGAATGTTAACCAAAAATTATTAATTGTCGGGATTTCGATGGTAGTTTTGTTTATTGCTATTTATATCCCTAAATTATTTATATCCGATATCACTAAGGCAACAGCTCTGGAGGGTATTTATGCTAGTCAGCAGGCCGAAATTTTTTTTGATAATCCTTTGGAACAAATAATTATAATGAAAACAGCAATTGTCGGAATGGACGAAAAAACGTATCAGGTGTCCGCCTATACCTTTTTTGGTTTGAAATACCGCATGATTGATATCGAAAAAGTCAGTGAATATGAAATGCGCCTGTTATTAAATCCGAGAATGGCAGAGAGACAGCACGAAGCCCAGGCTGGAGTTACTGAAATTTTAAATAGAACAAAGCATCCGCAGTGGCCCCGTGTAATTTACTCTGAGCTTATAAGGGACGGGCGTTTTAGTTTGAAAAAGATTCAAGGTATTATTCCCGGCATTAATAATGCAAATAGTTTATTTTTTCAAACTGATTATGATGAGTATGAAGTTTATTTGTTGATATATCTGGAAGATGCGTATACGAATGTTATGAAGAAGGATTTTGTTTTTGAAGATTCAAGATTACGACCAGAATATATTATTAATACCAAAGATGTAAAAGTATCGAAGGCTCATTAAGGCAGAATTAGCGGTTATTGTTTCAACAGTTTTGCCTGACAATGTGAGAGGTTTTATTTTTCGCGATGGTGTTTGGATTTGTGATACAAAAATGGCGATAGCACTGGCTTCGTCTTTAAGAATAAATTTAGAAGCGGTTACAAGGGAGAAGGCAATGGCAGTCGGTAAAAATGAGAAAGTTGAAATTCTTTATTCATACTTAACAGGCGTTGAATTTAAGCAAAGAGTTGAGGCAATAGTTGAGGCGTTTACAGAAAAGCAAGACGGGTTGAATAAGGAAAAAAGGGTTTATCAAAAAATTTGGGCGGAAAGAGAAAAACAGATTCAAAAAGTTATTTCAAACACTGTCGGGATGTATGGCGATTTAAGCGGGTTAGTCGCTCTTCCGCAGATTAAGATGTTGGAGTTGGAGGATGTGGAAGAAAAGAAGGAGCGGGATAATTTGTTTAGTAAAAAATAATACTGAAGTTGTATAAAAATAAAGAATACGCCGTTTACGGCAGGGCGGGGTTCAAATGGATGATTGTGGTTTATTTTTGTTGGGTTGGGTGGTATGATTAAGATGAAATAGATTTTAATGTTGGTTACTATTTGTTGGCTCCATAGTCCCTTTAGGGCTGTGGAACCTTAATGCAGATCATAACTTCTTCAACTGTTTCCAGATTTATAAATGGCTTGCAATTAGGTTCCACATGGCTATCGCCACTATGGAACCAACGAGGGATAAGATAATGATTAGAATTATTTAAATAATAATTAAAATATATGACACAAAATGTTTTTGAAAAAATAAAAAAAATTAATGAATATAAATCAGAGTTTTGGTCAGCTCGTGAATTGTATAAAGCTTTAGATTATGCGGATTATCGCAATTTTTTAAATGTTGTTAAAAAGGCAAAGAAGGCATGTGAAAATAGTAATCAAGTTGTCCACAACCATTTTGTTGATGTCAACGATATGGTTTCTGTCGGTTCTGGAGTAGAAAGACCTATTAATACTATTCATCTTTCTCGCTATGCTTGTTATTTGATTATTCAAAATTCAGATCCAAGCAAGGAAGTTGTTGCGTTGGGGCAGACTTATTTTGCTATTCAGACAAGAAAGCAGGAAAAAACAGATCAGCTGATTGAAGATCAAAAAAGAATGCATTTAAGAGGAGAGGTTAAAAAGCATAATACTTCATTGGCTGAAGCAGCGGATAATGCGGGAGTTAAAAAATTTGGCGTGTTTCAAAATTATGGATACAAGGGTTTATACGGAGGACTTGACGCTAAAGAAATTCATAAAGTGAAAAAATTAAAAAAGTCACAAAAAATTTTAGATCATATGGGAAGTGAAGAATTGGCGGCTAATCTATTTCGCGCGACACAAGCCGACGCTAAACTTAGGCGTGAAAATATTCACGGTGAAATGAAAGCGAATTTAACTCATTATGAGGTTGGGCAAAAAGTTCGCAAAACTATTGACAATCTTGGTGGAGATATGCCAGAAAGTCTTCCGCCTGCGGACGGGATTGGGAAAGCGAAAACAAGGATTGGAAAGGATGACGGGAAAAAGAGGTTGGAGAAATAAAAAGATGCCTTACAGAACAAGGCATCGAGCTTTCAGAAAAAATTCCTGAATGCCAAATATATTTTAAGCATATGGTTATAATATTTATTTGTCAATGAAAAATTGACATGAAACATTGAAATATTTATTCGCCTTACCCGCCCAGCCGTAAACGGCAGGGCTACCGAAAAGATTGTAAGCCCCGTAAACGGGGCTATATAATAAAACGTTTATACCAATATTCCGCTTCAGCGGGATTACAAGCTAAAAATTTAGCTCTGGCATTTATGCCTGGGTGGGGATTGTTAGACGATTATGCTATTTCAAATCTGCCTTTAATCAAAAAAAATTTATAAATTATAAATCAATCCAAAATTATTTAATAACATTTTAAATTATGGAAATTATTCTAGACGGTTCTTTGTTTATTTTGATGTTCACTGTCGCCTGGACTATATCAATATTCTTGCGCGATTTTTACGCTATAAAATTTGATTTTTATTTCGTTTCAATATATAATTAATGCATAATAAAAGCGGTATTAAAATATTTTATTGCCGCATTAACTAAAATTTTGCGCCTTAGCGCGAAATTTTTAAATTTATTTTATGAGTGCGCCAAGCAAAGCTCTATTTATCCAGTCGGTTAAAGTCCGGCTAATCTAAAGGCTAACCACCGGGATTATACTGAACCTTGCGTTTAAATCGGCGACGATTTAGGCGAAGCC
>DAOVXE010000104.1 GCA_030636285.1 Candidatus Falkowiibacteriota bacterium
ATAACAATTATCAGTATTATAATCGGTGCAATCAAGCAAACAGTCAAGATCGCCGCCGGCAAAAGGATTTCCGAATATATCGTCAAATTCCAAACAGGTGCTTGTCCCTACATCAGGAGGAATTGCCGGCGGTTCGCCCGGATCGCACACCTCGCCGGATAAATACTCGGTTAAGCCATCTCCGCAAGACACTACAATCTCTACTGAAGTGGGCAAGTATTCCGTGTTCTGGGCTAAAGCAGGCAACAACGCGGATAAAGAACCAACCGCTCCCATAATAACCATTAACAAAACATATAAAATTTTCTTTAAGCATGGGGGCATATTATTGCGCTTTACTCTTCTATTTCTTCTTCTATCTCGTTTTTAGACTCAATGCTTTTATGGGGATAGTTTAATTTGTTATTGCTTGACTGATACTCTGCGGATTTTTGATGCATCCATTGCCAAAATTTAATTTTCAAAGTATTAAAAAGCTTTCTTAAAATACGCCATAAAAATCTAACAGGCCATAATAAAACAAATAATAACTTAAACAAATAACGCCAGCTCTTAAGCCAGATAAGGGCAATAATAACCAAAAGAACAAAAACAATATAAGAGCCCATCAAAACCCAGGGCCAGACACCAATAGGGCGGCCGTCATTTATGCTGCCGGCCGGCTTAACTGCAAAAATTATCTTGTCATTATGGATGATCTTATTATCATTATAGACTCTGATCTTTGCCCAATATTCACCCACGCCCAGCTTGGTCGGAAAGCCGGCTTTTACGCTTTTGGTTGAAAAAGGCTCGGTTTTGTCAATTGATTCATCATCATAAGATTCAAGCAGTTTTTTCTCGCCCAGATCATAAACGTCAATATGCACTTTAGTCGGAGCCACCGGAACATTGCCGGTATTCTCAATCTTCATTACCGCGGTTAAACGCTCAAAAAAATAAGAAAATATTTTCCAATTCCAGGGTTTTTTAAATTTTTCAAATTCAGGAATTGATATTTTCTTGATCACAAAATCCATAAACGCCACGTCAGTAACCTCAAGGTCAATATCCACCCGGGCGCCCAAAGCAATCGCCACGCCGCCGCCAATACTGCGATTTTTCGGCACGATCTGTATATTCAAATGCCCTTGATAATTTCCGTTTGGCGTCCCATCCGGCACGTTTACTTCAACTATCATCGGTATCTGCAGCTTGCCGGCAGGCAAATCAAATTCCAGCCCCTGCTGGACAGTGATCCATCCGGCAATATCCGGGGCTTCAACGGTTATTCGCGCCATTAGCTCTTCTTCCGCGTCAGACCTAAGCAAAGTGATCTTTTGTTCAAAATGAGAGCCGGGAAAGATCGGCTTCTTGGTCTTTACAAAAGGCGGGGAAATGCCAAAACCGGCCTGACTTTCGCTTGCGTACAGCAAAAAACCGCCAATAATGAAAAATATTATTATAAGTAGTTTTATTCTCATTTAATATAAGACGAAAAAACACCAAAATTGATGAATTTTAATTCATCTGCTTTAATGCCTGGCTTTATCATCTAATTTTAACAATAAAAAAAATAACTTTTCTCTTGTTATTTATATATTTCTACCTGTGGAAAAATAATAAGTTATATACTTAATATACAATAATCAGCCTAATAATTCAAGTCAAGGAGGGTTTATTCCCTGAATTTCATTTTGGATAAAATTTAAGGAAAAAAAATTAGGCCGCAATAACGATGATGCGACCTATAAAAAATTAAAAAGGAGAGAAACTACCACCCAATAAGCTCTCTTAAACTCCTGTTAGCCAAATAGAGATTGCATATTACATAGGCACCCATTGTTAAAAATGAACAAAAAGTAAGGACGAAAAAAGTTAAAAGTGATGAGATAAAAAAATTAATGTCACTTTGGGAGCCGACAATAGCGCTTGCAATAACAATTATTACTAACATAACCATATAAAATTTTTTGTCAAAAAGCATCTTATTCTCCTTTCTTCGCGGTTTTTATTTTATTATAAGCTTTAAAAATCTAATTTGTCAAGCTTGAATCTCTTAAATCTACTGTTAATCTTGCCTTGACATCTTTTAATTAAAAAGCTTAAAAAAAATTATTCTCTCTTTCAAACCAAAAACCGCTCCTCTGCCGGCTGGCGGATTGGGGCGGTTTTTTATATATAAAAACTTGTTAACTTTACTGCCAGCCAAAATTATCCAAAACCGATACAATATAAACAATTTTTTAAAACCAAGTCTAGATAAAATAAATAGTATAATGTAACCGCTAATCGCTTGTTTTATTTACATATTTCGTATATAATTTTAAGCAAAATTAAATAAAATATTACTAAATTCGCATATAACTTGTTGTGTGCAATTTGATAAAATAATTTCAATTTCTTTCTAAAAAAAGAGTCTCCACATTTGCAGAGACCCGTTCTTAAAAAACAACGTTTTGTAGCTATAAGCCCAGAAGATTCAAAGCGATTTCGACGGCCTTTTCCTTTTCGCCTTCATGAGTGGCACCTGCATCAATCATTTCCTTGCGACGAAAATACATCATAGACGACGAAATAATTGGCCCAGTATAGCCATTTTCCAATATTTCTCGAAGCAAAGGAAGTGTGTTCGGCGTATCACCGGGGCTAAAATAATCCATCATAATCAAATCAAAATCTGGATTTTCTTCAAAGAGCTTTCTAAATTCCCACTGATTTCTGGCTCGTATGATTTCTACCTTTCCCGCAAACTCCGATTCAATTTTCCAAAAATCAATGTCCCGATCTTCTAACACGAGAACTTTCATAGCCTACCCTCCTATTTATAGTTAGTGATTTATTCACGTCTATTTGATTCACGATATT
This sequence comes from Candidatus Falkowiibacteriota bacterium, assembly GCA_030636285.1. The sequence continues at coordinate 2,848 of DAOVXE010000104.1, forward strand.
AGCAAATAAAACGTTCGATGTCAAACCACGAGAAATTGAAATTATTTTATCAAACTCTGCGCTATCGCTTGCCCTGCGGGGCACACAACACGGCATATCTGGTTGCAGAAAATTTCAATATCTAAATATCCTGTTACGCTATCGCTTCACAGGATAATAATAGAGGTGCAAAATTTTCTTCCACCCAAATTTCGTTGCAATCTTTTGTTAGCGCATCCGCGCAAGTATAACAAAAGATTGCAACGAAACTTCAGATGATGCCGATATGTTGTACGAAATAAATTTTTTATCTTAGTGGAGATTTTAATATTCAGTGTTTTGAACACGACGAAAATTTGATTTTTTTTATTTATTTAAAAGGGGAAATAAGGTGTTTTCTTCACTATCTCTTCGAAAATTTATTTAATTTTTTAATACAAACCAATATATGGCAAACTGGGAAAAAATATATCGTGAATACAATAAAAATAGTAACGAATGGAAAAGCTTTAATAATGGTATAATCCCAGCTTGCTTAAAAAAAAATATTATTCCTCCGTTTAAAAAATTTATTAAAAATTCTAAATTTAAACAAAAATATGTTCTTGACATTGGATGTGGTACTGGTAATTATCTTTTTTATTTGTCGTCACTGGATTTTAAAACAGATGGAGTTGATTCAAGTCCCACTTCTATTAAAATGGTTAAAAAAATAATACTTGACAAATCAAGCAACATCAAACTTGCTAATATGTACAAAATGAGAATTGTTAAAAATAAATATGATTTGGTTACTTCAATTTCTACAATGAATCATGGATTCAAAGAAGAAACAAAAAAATTAGTAAACAAAATTTATTCAAGCCTGATTGCTAATGGAAAAATATTCATCACGCTTCCTGATATTGAATGTTCCAAAAAATGGAAAACTTTTAAAAAACATAAAATTTTAAAACCGGGAGTAATTATTCCATTAATTGGTCCAGAAAAAGGCATACCGCACAGTTTTTATAGCAAAAAAGAGATAAAAATTATGTTTGAGAAATTTTGTAATTTAAAATTAAATTTAGATAAAACTGGAAAATGGATAATAACGGGGCTGTCGCCAAAGTCAATCTAAATTTTTTTGATAAAAATTCAACAGGAATTAAACACGATACAGCTTAATTTTTGTTGATTTTTTATCAACTTCTTGCGCATTTTTATTTTCTTTTGGGATTATTGCTTTGCTTGAC
>DAOVXE010000042.1 GCA_030636285.1 Candidatus Falkowiibacteriota bacterium
GCTTATTATTTCATTAGTTATATATTGATAAATATCGCTTGCCAACAGGGTTGAGCTTAATTTATTAGATAAAGAAGCAATAACTTTCCGCGCGTCGTACAAAGAAGTAAAAAAATACTGATTGGCAATGCGGTAATAATATTTATTAATATACGGATAGACAAGAATTCCGCAAATTAAAAACACGTAATCCACCCATTCCAACTGCACGGCAATAAACTTAAAAAATAAATATTTAATTAATAATATTGATAAAATTATTGTTAACAGCGAAGCAACAAGTACTGACCCTTGCCGCACAACAAAACGAATATCCATTAAGCGGTGTTTAACCATGGAATAACTAAAAATAATAGTATATACCACTATTAACGGACTGCCAATCGGTGGTAAAACGTCTATTCCTAACATTAAAGGGAAATTCATTGACCCTCCGGCAAAACCAATAATTGAACCTATTAATACATATTTTATTTGTTTACGATAGTTGCCTTCAGCTCTTTGCAGTTCTTTAACTAAAATTACCAAGCAATAAATAATAATAGAAATCCAGCAACTGAATATAAAAACTAAATATAGCCAGCCCATTTGAGGCCAATAAGGAAATATTAATAGCGGAATTGTATGAGAAATATAATAATCGCTATAACTAAATAAAACAAATACGGCAGTTAATAGATAATAAAAAACTATTAATTTATTTTTATTTTTATTTAACAAGACTAAAATCCAGTGTAAATAAAAAACCGGGATCAACGTAGCTCCCAGATTTAAAGCCCTGGCCCAAAATAAAGCACTAGTGGGATTTCCTGCCATTAGCCAAACACTATAAGAAATACTCCATATAGCAATACTTAACGCGGACAAAGCAAAAATCCTATTAACTAATCGTTTCGGATGTTTCTTAAATACGGACCAGCCTAAAAATAATGCTATTGCCCCGGTTAAAAAATGACTAATTATGTAAAAACTCAAACCCATAAAAAAAATATAGTATATTGTTCAAATATATTATACCATATTTTATCGCCTTCTTCTATTAAATTTTCTTTGCCACTGTCATGCAATGATGGTGTGATGGTTCGTCAAAAAATTGAGCAATTGGCTGCCAGCCAGACTCTTTAGCCAAGCTCCATGCTTCTTCATCGCTTTTGTAAGACATTGGCCAGGCGGATAATCGCATTAAAAAATCAGTAAAGGGATCATCATTAAGTAAGCTATATTGAACCGTGCTATAAATTATATAGCCTTCCGGCTTAATATATTTTCTTATTGCTTTTAGCAATCTTTCACTGGTATGCAGCCTTAAGGGGCATAACACGCCGATTAATAACATTAAATCAGCATTTCGCGGCCTGGCTTTTTCAAAAGACTTGCGTTCATAAAAAAACACATCAGTTAAATCCTCGTCTTCTATTAATCTTTGGCCGATTTTTATGGCTTTGGGGTCAATGTCTATATTTCTTACATTAATCATTTTTTTTATTTCCGGATTTTGTTTTACAATTCTGATTAAATCCCGGCCTGGTCCGGAAAAAAAACTATCAATAATCAAAGATTTGTTTTGACACAACTTTTTAACCCAATATAATAAATTTTGATCCAGGGATAATAACCTCTTATATGTTTGAATTCCTGATTTACATTTTAAAAAATATTTATCAATTGGATCCTCTGGCTCCTTTTCTAAATATAAATATTCAAATGCTTCAGCTGAACCGGGAAAAGCATTAATAAGACGAAACATTTCAGACTCACGCAAAAAAAATTCTAATAATTCTTCTTTATCTTTACAGCTATCGGATAAAAAATTATCTATTAATTTTATTTTTATATTCTTAGGTATTACGCTGAATAAACATTGCGCGTCTTTATTTTTTATAAATGATTCCCTGTTTGGTACATCTAAATAAGTTTGCTCATTATCTGTTGGCGGAAATTTAACTAATTCTTTAACTTTTTCCATTATCTCTTTGGCAATCTTCCTGTTATCGCATTCCGGCAGGGTTTCTTTATAAAATGGTTTGCCAAAAACAATTTCTACCTCACGGGTCCTGAATAAAATATCTTTAAATTTTATTTTATAAGTATTTTTTATAAAAACCGGCATTATCTGAGGATTTATTTCTTTCACAATATAAGCGGCTCCGGGCCTGGCTTCTTCGGCCTTAAAGTACTTGCTGGTTTTAGCGGTAGGAAACATTAATATATTTTGCCTGTCCTTAAGCAGGCTAATTGTTTTTTCCAGTTTTTCAGCCAAGCCTTTGTGTTTTTTATAAACCGGATATGCTCCTGACAGCCAAATCAAGGGTCCGTACCACTTGTGGGTTATGTATTTATAATAGGTTAAATACCGAAAACATTTGATTTGGCGATAATGCGACCTGGGCAAAGCGGCGCCGATAAGAAACGGGTCAAATTTCCCTTGATGATTAGCCACGAATAATACTCCTCCGGACTTTAGCAATTTTAAATTTTCCACTCCCTTAACGCGCAGATTTAAAAATACCTTGCCGATAATATTAGAAAACAACCAGGTAAAAAAACTAAAAAAGGCAAATATCATTTAATTTAAAAAGGCAGCTTACCAAAGGCAGCTGCTATAATTATAAAAAATCAAATAAAATATATGTCCTCCCTATATTTATATTAGCATAAATAATCACTTATGAAAAATTTAAAAAAATATAGGACTGATATTTTAACATACCAATCCTATAATATACAAATTGCGCGCAAAATCATTTTCGCAAACCGGAATCGTCATCCGGCAACAGAGAACACGTCTCTTTCAGATTCGTAACCTCTGATCTCTTGCTTAATAACATCTACGTGAGAATCAATACTATTAATCTCTTTAATATTACCTCTTGCTTCAGCGTCTCTTCTTGATGTAGCCAAGTCATATAATACTAAAGAATAATCGTTTCTCGGTACCGTGCTGACTGCGTCAGCTTTACCTTTTGCCATTTCCTGCCTCCTTTAATTAGATTAACGATAATAATATAAGACATTTTTAAATAGCCTTGACAATTTTTTAATATTTTAACTAATTTATGGATGTTTGTTGCCGGAAGAAAGATAATATAAATTTTCTAAATATATTTCCCTCTTCCGGCAGAAGCGCGCGAATAACAATGAATGTTGTGTTTTAATTTATTGCTCTTGATAGATAAGAGCATAGTTTAGAACACGGGAATCACCCCATTCAAATCGCGCGCAAAATCATTTTGCAAAATCATTTTTCAGAACTTCAGACAAAGCCCCTAATTCTGTCATGACCCTTGCTTGTTTCTTTTAAATGAAACTGGATTTTTTTTATTTCGGGAACATTCCCATCCTTTTTTGCTTTTTTTAATTTATCTTCTAATATCAACTGTTGATCTGTCAATCTACTTATTCGAGTTTTGTTAAGTTCGGAAAAACCAGTTTTCATTTTTACTTTCTCCTTTCTGCTTTAATTAATGTTTTTGGTTTTAAAAAACGACTCTAAAAAAACCGCCCTTTTGGTTTGGGTGGCTCTTTTATTATTTGATTCTATTTTAGATCTTATATTCTGGTGTGAGCCACCCGCGCGCTATAGACAAGCATAAACAAGCCTACCACCAAGGTAATAATAAACTTTACAAAATTACAGATTGCGCGAATTGCTTTATTCATAATAATATTATTATAAAGTAATTTTAATCTTTGTCAATGCTTTTTAATTTTACTAACATTAAATAAAAAAATGCTAAATCCAAAATAATTTGTCTGCTTTTAACAATTTTACACACAGCCCCTTACGGCTCTACAATATTAAGTGTGGCGCAGAAGTCTATTTTAAATTTAAAACTAGCGCTAAAACAAAATTTTCCAACTATCACATTTTTATTTTTGTCATTTCGAACCCTGAAAGGGTGAGAAATCCTTTAAACATTTTAACTTAAACCAATATTAATAAGCCGCAATCACGTTTAAGGGATTTCTCCATTCCGCATTCGCTCCATTGCGAAATGACAAAATTTCACACTAAATGTTATATAGCACCACTTACTCTTTTACAATTAATATCTTATGAAGCTGTCTGACCAAAGAAACAATTACCGGCGGAGCAAGCAGGCTATAGGCTTCAGCGCCCTCATCATCTTTGACTGTAAAAGGCCGCTCCTTGGTTTTAACCTTGTCATCCTTTCCCTCATAATAATATTCCGGAGTAATTTCATAACCATCTACTAATTCTTTAGCCTTTTTAATTGGTATGGAATTCCGAAGCAGTACCTTGGGCACGCCGTGAAGAGAAAAAACTTTGGCAATTAATTTATCATCCAGCTCCAGGCGCTCGCGGATGGTTTCAATTCCCAGATTGTCGCCCTCCTTGGCTCCCATGCGCACGTTTTTACATTCCGGATTATCGCATATCAGATAATATTCATTTTTTTCTTTATCATATCCGACTTCCTCGGTCGTAAACAGCTTAATATTCCGCGGGGTGTGGCACTGCGGGCAAACAGCGCGGTATTTCATCCGTTCGTCAATTATTGATTCAGGAATATCAATCGCGATAAAAATATCCTGATCATCACGGTGATTAATCAAGTCGCGAAGATATAGTGAGTAAGAAACCTGGTCCAATTCGCGCGGAAAACCGTCAATAAACAAAGTTTTTTTAGGCATGGCGTCAATCTCTTTCTTTACCAGAGCAAGGATAAACTCGGTTGGTAAAAGCGTTTTGGTGTCCCGCCCAAGAAGCGCGTTGATCGCGTCGTCAATTGAAATATAGCCGCGGTAATTCGCTTTTAAAAATTCTATGATCTCTTTTTTCTTAGCTCCATCCTCCATGGCGGCATGGGCATCCCGCACCACGTCGCCAACGGAAATATGGCCAATGCGGTCTTTTCCGAAAATTTCCATCATTAATTTGGAATAAGTACCTTTACCTGAATTCTTTTTGCCCAGCCAATAGGCAATAAAAGAATTATTATCAAAATACTCTTTTAAGTCTTTAATTTCCGAACCGATCTTAGCCTTAAAATATTTCTGGCGTTCTACTAAATCAGATAAATTAAAGGTATTTTCCACTCCTTCAACCTTAGTTCTGGATAAATCCAAAGGATATTTTTCTTTGTATTTTTTCATAAAAAAATAAATTTATTTTAATAATTCTTTAACTTTATCACTAACCTGGGCCGGGGTCATCTGGGCCTTGATCCAATAATCGGTTGCTCCCATTTTTTTGCCTTTTTCCTGGTCTTCGCTGGTTCCCAAATTGGTCAGCATTATTATAGGTATTTTTTTAGTGCCAGGATTTAGGCGCAATTCCCGCAATACAGAAAAACCGTCCATTTGCGGCAGAATAACATCCAAAAGCACCAAATCCGGCTTTTCTTTAACTGCCAGATCCAAACCTTGCGAGCCGTTCTCGGCAATTATCACATTATACTTTTCCTGTTTTAATTTGGTCTCATACATCGCGCTGATCATTTTGTCATCCTCCACGATTAATACTTTTTTTTCCATATAATTATTAGCTTAATGGTTAAACTTAAATGCTAAGTGTATTATAACAACATTATGAAAAAAAACAAGTTTTATTCTAATATTTGGATAGTATCACCATCACTTTTCATCCTGATAGTCCCCAATTCGTCGGTTCTTAAAATTTTTACTCCAATCCTTTCCAAACGCTTTAATACCCGCCTACTGGGATGGCCAAAGCTATTATCTATACCGGATGAAATAACAGCGTACTCAGGTTTAACCAGATTAAGAAATTCCTCGCTGCTGGAAGTATCTGACCCATGATGCCCGGCTTTAAGCACGTTTGATCTCAAAACCACCTCCCCCTTTTTATCATTATTATCATTTTCTCCCCCTCTACCGCCTGGGAGAGGGGGCTGGGGGGTGAGGGTGTTTATTAATTCCTGCTCTACTTCAATTTCCGCGTCGCCCATAAACAAAAAACTTGTATCTTTATATGTTAAACGAACGACAATTGAACTATTATTCAGATTATTAACCTCGCGTCCTGACAAATTCGTTAGCGGATAGATCAATTGAAGCAAACAATCATTACCCAAATTGATAATCTGTTCCCGATCAACTATAACCAAAGGAATATTTTGCTCGCGCACAATATCCAGCCAGGCCAGATAAGTAGGCGAACTATGCACTACTCCGGTGCTTAATATCTGTTTTACATCGTAACGTTTTAACACCGGTATCAGACCGTCAACATGATCGCTGTGCGGATGGGTAAGGATCATTAAATCAATTGTTTGGTCATACCAGCTTAATTCTTTTGGCAAACACTCCAGTATTTTACTGCCCGGGCCGCCGTCAATCAATATATTGTGCCCTGACGGCGACTTGATCAAAGCGGCGTCGCCCTGCCCGATGTCAAAAAAGCTAATTTGCAGATCCTGATCCCTGGCCCAGCCAATATTTAGCTTGCCAGACAGAAACTGCCAACCGGCCAAAACAAGCAAGCTTAAAGCTAATAATATAAAAGCTAAAAATAATAATTTGGGCAGTCTTTTTTGCATAAATAAAAAACGACAAATCAGGAAAAGTCGTTTATTAATTTACTTTGAATTACAAAACTATTATATACTTTGTCATTCTGAGGCCAACCGCGTGTCGCTAAAGCTTTAGCGGTGGCGCAAGGCTATGCC
>DAOVXE010000021.1 GCA_030636285.1 Candidatus Falkowiibacteriota bacterium
AAAAGTAAGGTTACGAATTACCCGCCCGCAGCCCCGACTATTGTCGGGACAGCTTTGGCGGACGCGGCAAATCAATACCTGCCCGCAGTGCTACAGCGTTGCAGGCGGGCGAATTTACGAATAGTTATTTGAATATAATGAAACTATGAGGAGGTTTTATAAATTTTTTCAACTTTTAATACTTTTGTCTTTTTTTGTTGTTCCGGTTGCTGGTTTGGCGCAAGCTGGTGGGGCGACTTTGTTCGTGTCTCCGGGAAGCGGCACTTATACAATAAACAAAAGTTTCAGCATGAAAGTAATGGTGGATAGCAATGGTGGAGTTGGCATTAACGCGGCTGAAGGTACGATCAAGTATGATCCCGGCTATTTAAGCATTTCAAAAGTAACCGACACAAATTCAATATTTAAACTCTGGACATCAGATCCTTCTTATTCCAATTCAGCCGGCACCATTACCTTTGGCGGCGGTTCCCCGGGTTCTTATACCGGCAGCGCAGGAGAAATATTTAGTGTTACTTTTACTGCCAAAAAAGCAGGTGTTACCAATGTAACCTGGTCAGCCGGGGTAGTGCTGGCTGCCGACGGCAAGGGCACAAATGTGTTTAATGGGTTTGGAAACGCGAAATATACGATTCAAGCCGCTGCAGAGGAATAGAAGATAGAAAAAACAAAAGAAGAAACAAAAGAAGAGCCTAAGGGCATATTACCGCCATTACCTGAGGTATCTTCTGTTTCTCATCCTCAAAATGATGTTTGGTATTCAAACAATGAACCGGAACTTGTCTGGAAGATACTTTCTGATCTTACCGGGGTAAGCTTTGAGATAACCGATAAGGCAATTGATGATCCCGGTGAGGAAAATGACGGCATTATTGAGAATATCAAACTTAAAAGCCAGGAAGACGGGGAATGGCACTTTCATATTAAGTATCAAAATCGTTTTGGCTGGGGGCAAATCGCTCATCGGAAGCTGTTAATTGATACCACCCCGCCAAAAGATTTTATTATTGTTCTTGACAATGACGGCGATGCTACTAATCCGACACCTAAATTGGTATTTTCCACTACTGATGAAACTTCCGGCATTAGCCATTATCAGTTGGATATCGGGCTTGAGTCCGCGCGCGTAAGTAAAGAGGAAATGAACAAAGGGTATTATAAAACCCAGCCCTTGGCTCCGGGAAATTACGCGGCAAGCGTAGCAGCTGTTGATCTGGCCGGTAATATTGCTTCTTCAACTCTTAAATTCAGCGTTGATCCTTTAAAGGCGCCGATCATAACCAGCCTCCCCAAGATCCATAACCGGAAAGACGACTTGATCATCCGCGGCACTTCTTTTTACCCCAACGTAACCGTCAGGCTTTATATCGGGAGTGATAATGAAGAAGAGGAAACAATGACGGCTGATATATCAACAGATAATGAAGGCAATTGGACATATTTTTATAAAGGAAAAATTGACAAAGGAACTTATGAGGTTTGGGCCAGGATATTTGATGAACGCGGCGCCCAAAGCCTGGACAGTACCAGGCATATAATGACCGTGGTTTCACCGTCAATAATAGCCGCGTATTGCAGCTGGATAATGATACTTCTTCTTTTGGTTATTGCCGGCCTTATTCTTTATATATTTTATCAGCGAAAAGAATATAGAGAAGAAAAATTAAGAATTTTAACCGAAACCGAGGAAGTGAAAAGCAGATTAGGAAAGATTTTCGCCGCCCTTAGGGAAGAGATTGATGAATTGATTGTATTGGCTGATAAAAAGCCGGGTATGTCCGAGTCTGAACGGCGCGTAAAAGAAAAGCTGCAGGAATCTTTGGATATTTCCGAAGAGTTTATCAGCAAGGAAGTTGAAGACGTGGAAAAGGAGATAAACGTGAAGAAAAAAGAAGAAAAATAAATATGAAACAGTTTAAGATGCGCGCCGGTGAGCGCGCGCTCGTGATCGTCGCGCATCCGGATGATGAGACGATCTGGATGGGCGGAACAATTTTACAAAATAAAAACGTCCACTGGACGATTTTTTCATTATGCCGCAAAAGCGACAAAGATCGGGAGCCGAAGTTTTGCTCGGTCTGCAAACACCTGGGCGCGAAAGGCATAATTACGGACCTGGAAGACGAGGGTAAGTTGGATATTAAACAGACAATACCTTTGATAAAAAAATATATACTTTTGAAGCTTAGAAATAGAAAATTTGACTATGTATTTACTCATGGACAGAATGGAGAATACGGCCATCCGCGGCACAAAGGTGCCTACAGGGCAGTTAAGGATTTAGTGGAAAGTAAAGAATTAATTACTAAAAATTTATTATTTTTTAACTATAAAAACGATCCGCATGGCAAGTTTTCCAGTATGACTTTTAAGAAAGATTCAGATATTATTACAAAATTGCCAAAAAATATATTTATAAAAAAGAAGCGTTTGCAATCAGAAGTACACGGATATAAATGGAATGGTATTGATAATAGAATGTGCACCAAAAATGAGGCTTTTAAAAATTTTAAAATATAAAAAACAGATAGTAGATAACAGTTTGGCAATAATCCCGAGTACTCGAGACTGCCGTCTGCCGTCTGCCGTCTGTTATCTAATCATATGAAAATCGCGGTTTTATTCGCCCATCCGGTAGAGCCGGACGGGCTAAGCATTCAGGGTCATCTTTTGTGGCGCGGCTTGAAAGAGCTGGGAGTAGACGTTATGCCTTGCCACCACGCGCCCAGTTTTCAAAAACAATGGCTGATGTCGGCCTATAAGCCGGATGTGGCGATCGGTATAGGCGCCTGGACATATACGCCGGATATAATTTACAGTCCGCTTAACAATAACGTGGTTCCGGTGCCCTGGTTTGTGGCTGACGGCTGGGTCGCTAATTATCAGGACGCGATCAGCGATCTGCCTTTGGTATTTACAACCAGCGACTGGGTAACCGAGACTTATAAGCGGGACGGCTGCAGAGTGAATAATTTCCGCACCCTGCCGGTAGGCTTTGATGCCAAGGAAATATTTCCGGTGCCGCTTTCTGATCCAAAGACAATCAAGCTTAGGGAAATGCTTGGCATCCAGCCGCATGAAAAAATGATCCTGACGATCGGCGGAGATGTTACAAGCAAGGGCGCTCAGGAAATGATAAAAGCTTTGGCCGAGATTGACAAAGAATTTAAGGATTGGAAATACGTGCTTAAGCATTGGGACTCAGAGTCAGCTGAAGTTCACAGCCAGGAAGAGGAGCGTTTGATCGAAGAGTCCGGCCTGGACATGGGCAAATTTGTCTATCTCTCAGGCGCGTTTTCCCATGATTTTATGAATTATTTGATCTCGGCCTGCGATATTTACGCCGCTCCCAGCCGTTTGGAAGGCTTTGGCATGATCCAGGTTGAAGCCATGGCTTGCGGCAAGCCGGTTGTTTCTATTAACAAAGGCGGCCCGGCTGATACTATTATTCACGGTGAAACCGGGTATTTGGCAGAGGTGGCCGATACTATTAAATTAACCGAAGAGTGGGCTTATGAGGGTATGGGTTTTGAAGCTGATCATAAGATCAAATTTGAGGAGCCAAAAGTATTTGCTTATCGCGCTTCTGTTGATGATTTGGCCAAGTATACAAAACAACTTCTAATGGATGATAAATTGCGCGAGCGAATCGGCAAACAGGCGCATGAGCACGCGATGAGTAATTATCAGTATAAAATCGTAGCCAAAAAGGCCTTGAACTCTTTGAAGGAGATGATAGATTTGAAGAAATAAAATTCCATTAAATAAAAAAAGCCGTGCAACTCATGTATTGAAGCGCGGCTTTTGTTTTTTTGCTATTATTTTTTTCAGTAAGTAATCTTTCAATCTTTGCTTATCGCGTTCCTGCAAAGCTCCTGTTTTCTTGCTGTTATTTTTTCTTTTATTTTCAGTAAGCAATTTTCGGATATTTCGTTCCTACCGCGATAGGTCTTCAGGAGTCTTTCTAATAAATTAAGTTTTTTTGTAAAATATTGGCGCCTTTTTTTATTAGAAGGATTGTATTCTAACAATTTTCCAATAGCCGTCTCAAACGCTTGATCTCCTTTTTTCGAAGACACTTCTAGTAAAGTCATTATATATAAAGTGTCTCTGTTGTAGTAAATTAAACCAAAAATTGCTATAACTACAAAAATTCCGATTGCAATGAACATAATAAACCCCCTTATTATTGATGAGAAATAAAAAATAACAGTTTATAAAAATAACAAATTTATTTAACAGTGAAATACTTATTAGAAGTTAGCATTTAGTGTTTTAAATGTCAATATTATGCATTCCATGTCATATTTAACACTATAGAGTAAATTAAAAAAACTTTGTTTGATGATATGAAATTTAAAAATATAAAACGCGTTTTTGTTTGACGCATTCGTAGGCGTAGATGTAGGCGCCGGCGCTCCAGCCCTGATAAGGCTCGCCTTTGGGCCGGCCGGTGCCGCCGTGGAGCCATTCGTTAAATTCATAGCCGGTTTTAAAATCGCGGGTTTTTAATTTTTGCAAATTAGCTTTGGCCAGCAATTCCAACTCTGTGTTTGCTTTTTTATATTCTTTCATTTTAACCAAGGCGGCTATGTAAACCCCGCCGATCATGGGCCAGATGCCGCCGTTTAAATAGTGCAGGGGCGTGCGGGCATCGCATTTACTAAAATAAGAGCGCCATTCTTTGTCGCCTTTTTTAATAGGCGGCCAGATCGCCTTTACTGGATAAGGGCGGTTTATTTTTGCCTTTTCTATATGGTGCATAATGCTTTTGGCAATGCGCGGATTGGCCAGACCAGTGACAATAGTTAGCAGGTTGCCCAAAGAATCAAACCATTCTTCCTGCTCGCGGTCGCCATCATGATTTTTCCAGTTCCAGGGCAGATAATAGCCGAGTTTTGGGCTGTAAAGATCCAGGTAGGTCCAGGTTTTGCCGTTTAGATTGCGTTTAAGCTTTAGGGCCAGCTTTTCTTTACCCAGCATATTCAGGGCCGCATAATAAAGCGCCTGGGTATTAATAACATGGCCGTATTTATGGGGAAAAGCGTCCTGCCAGTCCATGGTCGGGAGTTGGGTAAGGACCCAGTCCTCATTAGGATCCTGGTATTGGAGCCAGACCAGGGCACGGGCAAGATTGTTTTTATGCGCTGTTAACAGTTTATAGTCATTATATGTATAAGCATAAACATAGTGCCCGATTATATACCAGAGAGACGAGTCAATAGTATTGTATGTTTTGTCAGAGCGGCGGTCCAAATTATACGAGCCTACGCAATTAGGGATTTGTCCCTTAGGAGTTTGCCATTCTTTAAGCAGATTTAAACTATCGCGAAATGGTTTTTTAAATTTATTACCGACCAGCGCCGCACCCAGAGCCGTAATCATTGAATCCCTGGCCCACGTTGCTTCATATCCGCCTTTAAGGCCGGACGCGTAAAAGCCTGGCTCGCGCGCGCAAGCCTCAATTACTTCAATTGCCTTGTCATAAGCTTTTTTTGTAATATCCATATTATTATTTGAAGCGAATAACTTATTTTTTTTGGGGAATTTGTTCTATTGCCAGGCGGGCCAGCAAATAGGAAACAGACGACTCGGCACCCTGGTTAAAGTTAAGCGAATATTTGCCCAAACCATCAAAACAGCCCCCGGTCGCTTCATCATAGACCATTTGTTTTAGATGGTTCTTTCCCAGGAACCATTGGAAAGCCAGTTTGGCCCGGTCTTTATATATATTTTTTCGCGTGGTCAGGTGGGCAACAACCAGACTGTCAACCGCTGAGGCGGCATCTTCCGGCTGTTGATCAAAGTAAGCCCGTTTTCCGTTGCGGAAATACCAGCCATCCTGCCCGATCGGGGAAAAATATTCATCACGTTCAAAAGTAATATTCATTAAAAATTGTAGGGATTTTTCAGCTATTTCCTTGTATTTTTTATTACGCGTCAGGCCATAAGCGCGAAAAAGCGCTTCCGGCAGCTTGTAATTGGAATAAGTCAGGCAGTCCTCAAACCAATACCACTTGCCAGAGTTGTTGCTATTGTTTTTTACTTGCCATTCAAATTGCTTGATTAATCGGTTGCTTAATTTTTTTGTCATTTCTATTATTTCTTCACGCATTTTAGGCGGTAGAATATTGGCATCGTTTTGCTGATAAGCATAGCTTAAACCGTTAATGGCAAACGCGATCGCCCGCGGAGACCTAAGTCCGGGCAGGTATTTAACGGCTTTTTTTAGCATAGTCCGGCTTGAGCGTGTTATTTTATCATCAAGCCTGTCGCATTGCAGAGCGTAACCCAGCGCCCAGGTTGCCCGGCCAAGTGAATCCTCGCTTTCCTGGCGGTCATTAAAAGTTTGTTGATAGCTGACAAAATTATGGAATCTGCCGTTTGATTTTTGGCAAAATCTGATGAATTTTAAATATTTTTTTATTAAATTTAAAGTACTGGCAATTTTTTTCTTCTCATACCACTGGATTGAGGCGATCAAAGCGCGGGCGTTATCATCCAGACAGTAGCCGGAATGGGTGTCAGGCCTAGTATGGTTGGCAAATTGGATCATACCGAATGAATCAGTCAGGTTTTTAATATAGTCAAGTTTAATAGCCGGCCACTTATCCTGCTCGCGCGGGACGATTTTGGCAAAACGGTTAAAGGTATTAAAGTAGCTATGCGCTACATTTTGCCAGGTCATATGTCTGGTATAGAAATAAGTGTTTTTTGACATATTTTTGCGCATTTTTTTGTCTGAGAGCATTTCAAGAAGCGCTTGCTTAATATCGCTGGAATTGCGGAAGCGCGTCAATATGCCCCGCTCGCGGTTAATCACGGATTTGGCGTATTGGCTGGCTGTGGCAATAGACGGACAAGCGCAAGACATAGCGTCCGAAAGCGATCCGCTTGAAGCCTGATCCCGGCTTAGCATTGGATAAACATAAATATCCGTGGCCTTAAGAAAGTCCACCACCTCGGACTCGGATAAGTATTTGTTATAGAACTTAACATTATCTTCAAGCCGGTGCTTAACTATTAACCGTTTGAGTTTGTTTCGGTATTTTTCACCCTCGTTTTTTAATACTTGCGGATGAGTGGCGCCAATTATCAGATATAGCAGGTTGGGGTGTTCGCGCGCCACTTCAGGCAAGGCTTCAATCGCGTATTCTATTCCCTTGTCGCAGCTGATCATTCCAAAGGTTGAGATAACAGTCCGGCCTGACAAATTAAGTTTTCTTTTAGCGTTTGATTTTGACGGGAAAGCGACATTAAAGACGCCGTGCGGTATTACCTTTATTTTATTTTTTTTAACCCCGTAAATTTCATGCAGGATATCCCTGGCTCGCTGGTTCATAACGATCACGCCGGCTGATTTTTCCGCGATTACCCGGCCGACGTTTTTCATTTTTTCATCCGGGCGCGGCAAAATCGTATGCATGGTAATGATTACCGGCTTGCGCAAAAGCTCCAAAAAGGGAATTAAAAATTCGCCTTGTTCGCCGCCGAATAGGCCGTATTCATGTTGGATATTAACCAGCTTAATGTCCGCGGCGCGGTTGATCTCATTAGCGCGGTTAAGATAGTCTTCAATCTCGGTTTCATTGATCTGCATGATCACTTTTCGGGGGTAGTTGTAGATTGAAGTGCCGTTGGAATTAATGGCCAGTATTTTGCTTTTTATTTCCGGATTATATTCTTTATCAATTGCCGCGGTCAGGCGCTTATTAAAAGTGGCGATTCCGCATTCGCGGGGAGGATACGAGCCCATATAAAGAATGCACGGGATTTTTCGCTTGTCCATAAAGCATGGGGAGGTTAGAGATTTTTTAAACAGTCTTTTAGTGGCTGACTTTATTTTTAAGAAGTTCTTTTATTAATTTTTCTTTATTCACGCTGGCCACGGACACGCGGGAATCGGCCGAACCGTAATAAATATAGAGGCGTTCGTTAAATTCGGTTGTTCCGGTTGGGAAAACAACATTATGCACATGTCCGTTGCGTTCGTTATAATGCTCGGGCACGAAAAGCGGATCCGGCAAACGGGCAATCACTTTGGTCGGGTATTTTAGATCCAGAAGCGCGGCGCCGGCGCAATAGACGCGGCCTTTGTTGCGCGGCTCAACGCCGTGATAGATGATCAGCCAGCCTTTATTGGTTTTTATCGGCGGGGCGCCGCCGCCGATGTGCCTGGCCTCCCAGCCGTGCCGGCCTTCCAGGACCACGTGTTTATCAATATTTTTAATATGGTTTTTCCAATAGCTGCTGGTTTTTGGTTCTTTGAAATTTTTAAAGCGGGCCAATTGGATATCAGGCAGGACGCGGTGCAGAAGGGCGTATTTACCCCTTATCTTTTCCGGAAACAAAACACCGTCCTTTTCCCAGACTTTTACGTTTTTATGGGCGAATTTTTCGTAAAAACTGGCAAAGAAATAATAATCATCTTTAAGTTTGGCCTGCCCGAACAAATTGACCGCGTCCCGGTATTTCATGGTTGGACTGATAATGCCGTGGCGCTTTAGCTTAAACAGACTTTGGCCGCGCATATAGGCGATAACGGCATCGCGTCCGTCATGGGCCACGTAAGTAACAAAAAACGTGTTGCCAATCCTGGTAATACGCGGATCTTCTATGCCTTTGCTTTCACATTTTAATTTAGGAACGTAGAGCGGTTTTTTCCAGCGCTTAACCACTTCCAGCGGCCCTTTTAATTCGGCATAGCCAAAGCAGGACATAAAATCTTTATTCAAAGCGCGGTAGATCACATGAACCTTGCCGCCATCCTGATATATGCCTGGGTTAAAAACAGATTTGTTTTCAAATTTGAGTTTGCTTGGACGCAAAATCGCGCCGTGTTTGGTAACGCGTAACATAAATATATTATATCAAAAACGCTGGTTATTAGCAATAAAACTTTTATTATTTTGTTAATAAAAATCCCCAACTAAGATTTTACTCT
>DAOVXE010000162.1 GCA_030636285.1 Candidatus Falkowiibacteriota bacterium
GAACTTATAATAACTTTCTTTGCTCCGGCTTTTATGTGCTGGAACGCGTCTTTGCGGGTCCTGAACAAACCGGTGCATTCAAGCACTACATCCACTTTCATGCCTTGCCAGGGCAAATGACGCGGATTTCTTTCACTTAGCGTTTTATACGGCTTATTCGCGACCACCAGCCGATCCGGTTTGGCAATCACTTTTTTTGAATATAAGCCGAAAATTGAATCATATTTTAATAAATGGGCCAGGGTTTCAGTGTCGGTCAGGTCATTTATGGCAACGATCTTGTGCGAAGATCTGCTTTCCAAAAACGCCTTAAACACTCCCCTGCCAATCCTGCCAAATCCATTAATGGCAATATTCATAATATTTTATATTTAATAATAAATCTTTTTTGATTATTAATATTATAACACAAATTGATTAAAACAAAAAACAACCCCGAGTACTCGGAACTGTTTTAAAAGTATTATTATGCAGTGGGTCTATTCAAACATTCTAATTATTTTTCCTTATTATTCCGATTTAGATCAACTTCAACTACTGTGCCGCGATCTCCTTTTTCTCCGGGAAACTCAACATCAACTGATTGTTTAAGAATATGGCGGCCAACCACTACTCCGCGCCGCCCGTCCACGTTTACTTTAGTTCCTATTGTAGGCAATTTGTCCGCCAGTTCGGCATAGCCGCCCTGCTCGTAAGCCAGACAGCACATTAAGCGCCCGCAAATACCGGAAATGCGCTCTGAACCGCGATGCGAGCATTGCTGGATTTCCGCCATATCGCTGGTTATGGATTCTAGATTTTTTAAATGCCCCTGACAGCACAGCCCGCGGCCGCAATGCCCGAAATCACCCATTATTTTCGCTTCGTCGCGTATTCCTATCTGCTGCAAACGTATTGTTTTTCCAAAATAACGGGTCAGATCTTTTACCATATCCCGAAAATCAACCCGGCCATCGGCAATAAAAACAAAAGTTATGCGCGACGCGTCAAAAGCAAAATAAACATCAATAAACTTCATTGCCAGCTTATATTTTTTCTTTACCTGCCTGACATGGTCAAGGGCTTCTTTTTTGTCCGCGATCGTGGAAATTTTTTCCAAATCAGCGGCACTGGCCCGGCGCAAAATCGGCTTAAGGCCGGTTTTTTTCTCCTTAACCTTATCATCGTCCTCAGGGATGTCCGATTTTGTTTGATCACGCGCGATACTGTCATCATCTTCACCAACTGCTTCTTTAATAAAATCCTTTTCATCAACTTCTTTAAAGCTGATTATTTTCCCCATTTCCATGCCGATTTCTGTCCGGACTATCACCCGATCGTTGACCTCAACATCAAGACCTTCGTATGTAAAATAATACGCCTTATCCCAGGGTACGAATTGTACTTCTGCTACTTTCATAATTCAATAATCTAATTTAAACTAAACCTGATAAATTTCTCAACCTTAATATCGCCCAAAATGTCTTCAACCTTTTTTTTATCATCCTTAATGTATTCCTGTTTCATAAGGCAGACTTCCTGATAATATTTGTTAATTTTGCCGATAATAATTTTATCAATTATATTATCCGGCTTGCCTTCTTTTTTAAGCTGTTCAGTATATATTTCTTTTTCTTTATCCAGCTCTTCTTCAGGCACGTCTTTTGGCTGTAAATATTTAGGATTAGCGGCTGCTGCCTGCATGGCAATATCGCGGGCCAACTCAACTTCACCTGGCTTGTCAAGAGCAACCAGCACGCCGATCCTGCCGTTCATATGCGAATAAGCCGCTACAGTGCCTTCTGACTTTATGATCGCCATATCTTTAATGTCCATTTTTTCACCGATTGTCCCGCTTAGATTATCCAGAGTCTCCTGCACCGTGTTATCAGCCATTCTTAAAGCCATAAGCTCTTCGCGGCTGGCTGGCTTATCTTTTTTAATTAACTCTAAGATCTCATTCGCTAAATTCTGGAACTTTTCATTCCTAACCACAAAATCGGTTTCCGCGTTTATTTCCGCCATATAACCCTCTGTGGCCGCGTCATTCACTGCCAATTTAATAATACCCTCGCCGGCCTCCTTGTTGCCGCGCTTAGCCGCTTTGGCAATGCCTTGCTTGCGAAGAAATTCAATTGCTTTATCAATATCGCCGCCAGCCTCATCAATGGCTTTTTTACAGTCGCCCATACCGGCGCCGCTTGCTTCACGTAATTGTTTAACTATTGCTAAATTACTCATAATATTTTTTAATAAATTATTTTTTAATAAATTATTTTTTAATAAATTAAAAAACTACGTATACGTATTTTTTCATTTTTAATAAATTAAAAATCTACGTATTTTTTGTTTTACCTTCTTTAACCGCTTCTTTAACCACTCCCAGGATCAGCTTAATCGTCTTGGTCGCGTCATCATTGGAAGGAATAACATAATTTATATTATCCGGATTTACATTTGTATCACAAACCGCGATGATCGGAATATTCTTCTTCCTGGCCTCAACCACGGCGGTTCGTTCGGTTTTGATATCCCAGATAAACAACGCGTCCGGCAAACGGGTAAGCCTTACCAGACCGCCTACTCTTTCTTCTAATTTCTTTGTTTCCCGGGCAAGCTCCAGTTGCTCTTTCTTGGTGTATTTATCAAGCTTGCCGGCCTTTTTATCTGAAACCAGATCTTCATATTTCTTGATCATGCGCTTGATAACGCTGAAATTGGTCAAGGTACCGCCCAGCCATTTTCCCATAACATAAGGCATTTCAATGTCAACAGCCAAATTTTTAAGCGGCTGCTTTACCTGCATTTTCGTTCCCACGAATAAAATTAATTTGCCTTCACTGGAAAATTTATTAATAAAATCCATGGCATTAGCCAGCATACGCTTTGATTTAACCAAATCAATAATATGCACCTTGTTTCTTTGGGTAAAAATAAAAGGCTCCATTTTAGGGTGCCATTTGCTTGTTTGATGCCCAAAATGCATGCCTGC